>JAITDQ010000070.1 GCA_031282485.1 Tannerella sp.
GGCGCCGGACGGGAAACCGTTAAAAGCCGGTCTTGTCGGATGTGGCGGACGCGGTACCGGAGCGGCCTGCGACTTTATTGCCGCAGGAAACGGATTGACAATAACCGCCCTGGGAGACGTTTTTGAAGATCAGCTGGCTTCCTGTCGACAGAAACTTAAAGACAACGGCATTGATGTGCCGGAAAACAAATGTTTTCTCGGTTTTGATGCGTATCAAAAAGTGATCGATTCGGATGTGGATATCGTATTATTATGTACGCCTCCTGTTTTCCGCCCGTTGCATTTCGAATACGTGATAGGGAAGGGTAAACACTGTTTCATGGAGAAACCCTGTGCCGTCGACCCGACCGGTGCGCGCAAAATACTGGCTACATCGAAGCAGGCTCAGGCAAAAGGCCTGTCCGTTATCAGCGGCACGATACGCCGTTCGCAGAAAGACTGTGTGGAGACGTACCGCCGTGTGGCGGGAGGCGCTATCGGCGAAATCATTTCGGCACACGTGATACGTCACGGCGGCGCGTTATGGCATATCAAACGCAAACCGGGATGGACGGATATGGAATACATGCTGCGGAACTGGGTGAATTTTTGCTGGACATCGGGCGATCTGGTTGTCGAACAGTTTATTCACGAAATAGACATGATGACATGGTTCCTGGGCGACAAACATCCGGTCAGGGCGGAAGCTACCGGCGGACGCCAGCGTCGCGTGACGGGCGACATGTACGATTTTTTCAGCATCGAATATATTTATGAGAAGGGAATGCATGCGCACTGTACGTCGCGCCAGATAGCCGGATGCGATAATGACCACAGTATCCTCGTTTACGGGACGAAAGGTTATACGAACTGTTTTGATACCATATTTAACCTTGACGGGTCGGTGGCATGGAAATACCCGTATCCCAAAGAAGGCGACGCCGATCAGTCGACGGCTGTTCTCAACCCGTTTGTGGCGGAACATGTACGGCTTGTCACGGCGATACGCAATAACAAGCCCGTCAATGATGCGGACAAGCATGTACAGTCTGTTCTGATGGCGATAATGGGACGCATGTCTGCCTATACGGGTAAGTTTGTCACTTGGGAAGAAATCATGTCTTCGGCGATGAAGTTAGGGCCGGAAACCTATACGTTCGGGCCTGTTCCCGGTATACCGGAAGAGATACCTGTGGCCGGCACAGCTGTTGTGTAATTAAAATACCATAAAAAAAATGAAGCGAAGAAATTTTATTAAAAAGACACTGTTTGCCACCGGGGCATTATCTGTTGCCTCGGCGGGAGATTTATCTTCCGCCACCGGTTTTGCTGCCGGCGAAACGGCATTATCCGGCGAGACCTCATCAACGAAACCCGGAAACGCTGTCGCGGATTTGAATGGTTCATCGGAAAACAAATCCCCCCTGCTTAAATCCATCATGTGGGGCACCGTCGGGCTGGAAGGCTCCGTCCTCGAAAAATGTAAAGCGATCAAGGCCGCAGGATTTGACGGTATCGAACCGAGCAGCCACATGGACAGGAATGAAGTGACGGATGCAATGAAAGCTACCGGCCTCAAAGCTTCAAGCGTATGCAATTCCAAACATTGGGAAAGCCTGATGTCTCACCCCGAGGCGAAAGTCCGCCGCGAAGGGATAAAACACATGATCGTCGCAATGGAAGACGCTCAGGCGTATGGTACGGACGCGGTTTTACTCGTTCCGGGCAGGGTCGACGAGAATACCGCTTACGAAGATTGCTGGAATTATTCCACCGAATGTATCCGTGAATTAGTGCCCTTAGCTGAAAAAATGCAGGTTAAGATATGCATTGAAAATGTGTGGAACAATTTCCTGCTCAGTCCGGTTGAGATGCGCACATACATAAACCAGTTTGACAGCCGCTATGTATGCTCCTATTTTGATTGCGGGAACATACTTGTATACGGTTGGCCGGAACACTGGATAGCCACGCTGGGAAATCAGATCGGACGTATACATATTAAAGAATTTAGCCGGAAGATCGCAGATAAGCAGGGCCGCTGGGCAGGTTTCAACGTGCAACTGACGGAAGGCGATGTGCGCTGGAAAGAAGTCATGACCGAAATAAAGCGTAATTATAACGGAGGCTGGCTGACTACCGAGCAGGGCGGTTCTTCGACGCTCGCAGAACTTAAAGACTTGAGCAGCCGTCTGGACAAAATCCTTGCGCTTTATTGAGTGGGAAAACGACAGATTATTACCGGGAAACCCGTATCGGCTAAACTGCCATCACTTTTTTAACTCGTCTTCGACGACGCCGGCATGACTGTATTCCGGTATCCTGAAATAAGTCACAATACCTTCGGGGTCGGCAAATTCGGTCAATCGCAGCTCGAAATCGGGCTTACCCGAATTAAAGCCAAATCCGGGTTTCCATGCTTTGACGGTGCAGGCTGTTCCGTTTGCCCGGACAGTGGTATCAACCGACAGTGACAGGGATGAGGGATCTAAAGTGATTTTTTCCAGTGCAGGGATACTCATATCCCGTTTAGCGTCGACATCAGGATTCGCTGCACGGCTAAAACAGTACACCAATGGCCCGCGCATCACCGCCACCCGGCCCGACTGGCGTTTCCGTCCGGCAACCAGACGAAACTCCATCGGAATACCGAGTTCGACACGGTCGCCGGTTTTCCATGTCCGGTTGATTACAAAAAATTCGCCGGCCGTTATTGTCCCGTCCACCGGTTGGCCGTTCACCTTTACGGACGTATTTTTTGCATATCCGGGAATCCGCAATGCCAGCGGAAAAGCGTGCGATTTATTCAGTTTCAGATTGACTGTAACCGCTCCCGAGTTGGGATAATCCGTTATCTGCTCGACATCCACCTTTGTCCCGTCGTCAAAATCGACATGCGCCGACGAAGCGGTATAAAGATTAACGGCAATCCCGCCTTCGGGTTTCATATAATAAATCATCAGCGGAAGTTCCGAAACAATCCGCCGGAAATTGTTCGGACAGCAATAAGCATCCCCCTGAAAATATTTTCGTTCGCCCTCGAACGGAATATAATACCGTATTCTGCGACCGTCGGGCGACTGTGCGGCAAACAGCGCATTGTAGATCGAACGTTCCATCAGGTCGCCGTAAGACGACTGTCCGTGCAGGCGCAGCAAATTTTCGTAAATACGAATCATGTATGATGTTGCGCAGGTTTCGGCATGGTCGCCTTCGCCGTCCTGGTCGTCCGTCCAACATTCCTCCTGTCCGGCTCCGCCGACGATCGACAGGCCGTCGTGAACGGTCAGGAAATCGATTGCGTCCGAAGCGGGTTTGGTAAAACGGCTGTCGGCCGTCATCCGGTAGAAGTTGAGTTGCGCCTCGTTCACAGCCAGATAAGCAAAGATATGACCATACATTCGTGGCGTCCTGCCCTTTTCGATACCGGGAGCCCAGGTAAGCAGCGGTCGTTTGTTTTCGCCAAATTCGCGGAAACGTTCTTCTCCGGTCGCCTTATACAGCGACAGCATGGCGTTCTCTATTCCCGTAAAGAAGAAATCCGTAAAACCGGCAGGCGGATCCCAGCGGTCAATAATGTAATCGGCAGTTTTGACGGCAGCATCCAGCGAGCGTTTTTGTCCGAAAAAGGTATAATCCGAAATCAATCCGGTGATTATATACGCCATTTCGTGAATATCCCAGGCCTGCCATAAACCCTGTCCTTCGGCAAAAAACCGATATACCCGTCGTCCTGCTGATTCTCGAGCAAACAGTCAACGACCTGATTTTTGATTGCGACAATTTCAGGGTCGGACGAATAAGCGGCAAACCTTACGGCTGCATCCAA
>JAITDQ010000237.1 GCA_031282485.1 Tannerella sp.
CGTGAAATGTTATACCGCAATATAAAACACGACTACATCTCCCGCCCCGGCGCACACAACGCCAGTTACTGGAGTAATTCCATTGAATACCAGCTTTTGTTTTTCAACAGCTTCTTCCAAACGAAATAGAAGTTTGGCAGGCGGCAGTTGTTATCGCTTTTTATTAAAAAAATCCGTTACACTTGATGGATTCATCATATCTAATCCTGACAGGACTTCCTTTTTTGTTTTTATTGCTTCGTCGAATAACTTGTTTGCATGGCGGGGAGTCTCTTCGAGCAAATAAGGCTTTTCGCCCAATGCAATCGTAAAAAACAAAGGGGCTGTACTTAATTCGGGCGGATATCCATCCTCGCTCTTTATGCCGGGGAAATACAAATAAACTACTTTCGATGGCGGTTCAAATTGTATGCAACGGGATAGGGCGCCGATTTCTTCGCCTTCATGATAGGTGAATAATATTTTTTTATTTTCATCAATCGTGAAATTTTGATAGTTGTTTTCGTAATTTTCCGGGTCAATGAAAAACAATTGTAATCCTATGAAAAATTCCATGAATCGTTCGGTTTGACGATTATCTGCCGTCAGTTTATACGTGTTTTTCCAGCTAATTTCAAATACTCCCGAATCGATTTTAGAAACGTTTTTAATAGACAGTCCGATTTTGTTTTCGTCATCCGTTACCGGCGTAGCATCCGGTATTTTATCCAGGAAAGCGATCGCCGTTCCGGGTGCATTTTTTGATCTGATCAAATCGTTGGCTTGCAGGATAACCGACTGTGCTTTTTCATAGAGCGAATCTTCCGGTGTAATTCGTTTCAAACGGTTGGCAGCATCTTCGTAGCGTCCCTTCTCAATATCTTTTTCCGACGAACGGATTATCTCTGCCGGCGTTTTCATCGTGTCCATGATCTCAATCGTAGCTGCTACCGTCAACAGGTATAAAAACAGACTTGGTATCCACCAGCCCAATACTTTCAGGCGAGTAGGCCTGCTGCTCCATCTCAACACCAGATTGGGTTTAATCAGGCCGGTAACAAGTATTGCCGACAAAACCGGGAAAAGTAAAGCGGCCATACCCCGGTATATATTTTCTATTGTTTCCATCGAGCGGATAAACGTATGTAAATCTATCGAACAAAGGCTTGGCGACAGGATGAGGAAAAACCAGGAAAGTAAATATATCCATCTTTCCCGTTTATCTATTGTTTCGACAGGCGCGGAATATTTACCGGAAATACCCGGACGACTTTTCTTCATATTTGTCGGTTGCCTGCGTATCGAATAGTTACCTGTAACATTTTCCGTCAACGTCATTCGGCCGGGAACCAGATGTACCGCCCATACCGACCTGCATTTACCGCACATCACTACATTATCTCCGATTCCGTTCTCTCTTGCGAGGCGAACCCCTTTCTCGAAAACGATCGGATTGCCACACTCCAAACAATTTGCTTTCTGATTTAAAAGCATGTTTCCCAATGAATCTCCATTTCCAATAAACATAACGGCTGTCCTCCTCTATTATTTTTTACGCGCTTCGTTGACAATTTTTCTGGCGGTATTGTAATCTTCGCGGTCGATCACGCGACTGAAATTGCTTTGGAGTATACCTACATCGTCGTAAGAAGCGTTGTCCGTGACGATCCACACGGCTGCCTGCATGACCGGATAGGAATAATTTCCTTTTCTCAGGAGCGTGATGACTTTCGACAGCAGGTTGTTTGCCGGACGTTGCGCTACGCCGAAACGGTTGTCGCTGTCGGGGATATCGCGGTGCATGTTCATGCAGGCGGTGTTGACGTGAAGGGTCGTGTTTTCCTTCGGATCCAGTTCGATGCTGTAGTGATCGGTGATGACCATGTTCTGAACGCTGCCGGAACGGGCAGATAAATAGGTGCCCGGAGGTATGCTCAGTTTCAGCTTTTCGTCCGACAGGTTGGTGAGGCTGATGACGGACGACTGTATGCTGCTGCCGTTTGCCGAAAAGTCGACCCATTTTCGACTGACGGCTTCTATCAGGGTCATTTCCTTTGGCGGGAAGCGGTTCTCCTGTATATTGATACTTGTATAGACGCTTTTTGCGTTTCTGTTCAGTTCGGTCAGTACGTTATTGTTGCAAAAGAGTTCCGTTAACGCGCTGTTTTTGCTTACATCCAGACGGGTTAGCTGATTATGGCTGCAATCCAGTTTTTTTAATGTCGCAATTTCGCCTGTATGCAGGGTTGTCAGCCGGTTGTGGTCGCAGTTTAATTCCTTCAGCGCCGGATTCCGGCTTACATCCAGTCCGGTCAGTTGGTTGGCCGGGCAATGAAGGGTTTCCAGTGAATGGAGGTCGTTTACGTCTAATCGGGTCAACCGGTTGTTGGAACAGAAGAGAACTTTCAGCGAATGGAGGCCGCTCACGTCCAGCCCGGTCAGTTGATTGCCGTAGCACAGGAGGGATTTCAACGACTTGAGGCCGCTTACGTTCAGTCCGGTCAGTTGATTGCCGTGGCAGTTAAGGGAATCCAGCGACTTGAGGTTGCTCGCGTCTAATTGGGTCAGTTGGTTGTTGGAGCAATCCAGTATCGACAGCGCCATTTTCTTCCCGACGTCCTTCCCGGCGTCCGGCGATCCGGTATCCGGTGATCCGGCGTCAGGCGGTGTCATTTTCTTCCCGGTGTCCCGCGGCCGTTTGCCATGGGGAAGAAACTTCATCCAGATGGGTTCTTTGTCCCGGCCGTGGAGGGAATCCGTGGAGTTGGGGCTGTTTACGTCTAACCGGGTCAGTTGGTTGTCGGAGCAATCCAGTATCGACAGTGCCATATTCTTGCTGATGTCCAGCGTTGTCAAGCGGTTTTGATTACACCGCAGAACCGTCAATACGCTGTTTCTCCTTACGTTCAGCGATGTGAGACTGCTTTTGTTACATTCGAACAGGGTCACGTCGCCGCGGACGGTTACCCTGTGGTTTCCCGGTGTGCTGTAAGTATGATTAAAGGTATGGACGGCGCCGTTTCCTTCGAAACGATCCTTTTTCCAGTCGCCCCATGCAATTTCCACTTCCTTTCCTTCTTCCGCGCACAGGAGGATTTCGCCCTGACCGGTTTCCCACGTAAAGGTAATCACATTGCCGTCTTTTACGCGATCCGGGATGCAGGACGACAGCAACCACAGCCATAACCCGACAACAGACAGCAGGAATGTCATCCTGCCGCAAAATCTCCCCGGTTTCTTCCGGGATTCGCCTCTTCCTGCGCTTGAACCGGCACATTCGTTACTTGTTTTCAAATACGTTTCCATAATTTACTGTTTATTTATAAAATTGTTCTGTTATGCTTCAAAATAAATCGAAATATGAGCATACAAAAAAACAACAAAAAAACGCTTTGTAATACCCCAAAAGTGGGGGTTTTTTCCGGTTACGAGCGTAACTTTGGCATTTCCGTTTCCGTTTATCTCAGTTACGGGTGTAACCGGGCATTTCCATTTTTGTTTGTCCCGGTTACGGGCGTAACTTTGGCATTTCCGTTTTCATTTGCCTCAGTTACGGGTGTAACTTTGGTATTTCCGTTTCCGTTTATCTCAGTTACGGATGTAACCGGGCATTCCCGTTTCCGTTTACCCCGGTTACGAGCGTAACTGACTTTTTCTCCGGTGAAAGTTCGGCACATGCCGTATGTTTATTTCTTCCGGCGGATGTCTTTGATGTCCATTATGACAGGCGACGCTAAAGGAATGAACTCTTTATCACTCCGTCCCGAACGTACCGCTGCGGGATATTCGGGAACGACATCGTCCTCTATGAATTGCGCGAAAGAATAGTCAAGCCCGGCCAGCTTTTTGAGGCGACGTACCTGTGCCCAGCGGCTCGGAGCGTTGAAATAAAGTACATTGTCGTTCATGCAACTGTTCTGTTCCGGCCTCCAGACGCCTTTCCCGTACAGGCATGCACCTTCGAACGTGCCGACCATACTGTATTTGGGGTTATTGGCAAAACCGCTCCATGAGGTCTGCAAAATATCTCCGTAGAAATCGATGTTTTCGCACCAGCCGTATGTATTTTTGAAATAGAGATATTCGTCTTTTTCTTCATCGGGTATTGTTTCGTTTCGGAAATAAACGTATTCATCCATCAGTTTTGCAAAGCCGTGGCCTCCCGCTTCGTGGACGACTACTTCCTTGAAATTACTGCCTGCCGGACACATACTGATTGAAAAGCCGTTCCCGAAATCGGTAACGCTGTTTCCTGCATACCCCATCATGCAAGTACCTGCATATATGTACGCATTGATAGGCATGATAACCGTTATGTCGTTGAGGTCGGCAGTTTCCAAGTCGGAAATTTCGTCGAGATATTCGATAACTGTCCATGTGTTGCTGCTAATCCCGGTTGAGCCGTATCCTTCCCAGGTCGCTTCAAATTTTGTATCGACCTTCTTGTAGGGCGATTCTACGCTGATACCCTCCTCGTTGGAGACGGCTACTACCATATATACATTAAAATACTCCCGGTAAACGGTGTAAGGATAAACCGAGAGGAAATATTCGGTAGCCGCCCGCATGTCCCGTTCGTATTTTCCCGTGCCTTTGACCATATCTTCGGATGTATAACCGTCGCCCAGCATCACCAGGTTCACACCCTGTCCGACGGTCGCGCTTTGCAGTTTTACCACATCCCTGTCGGAATAGAGCTTGGGCACATATCCGTTTTGGATGACCGTGACGCTTTCGCTCAGGCCTCCGGCGGAGATGTTGATCGTAGCCCGGCGCGGATTGCTGTCCATGTTGTCGGATACCGAGATGTTCAGTTGGGTATCCGTTTTATCAATAGTAAGCCAGTCTCCGGTTTTGATAACGCTGTATACCCACGAAATCTGGTCGGTGGTGACGATAATGGCGTCGCCGGACGATTCGTCGGGCAGGTTCACCTCCGGGACGGAGACGGCGAGGTAACGGCTTTCGGTGTTCCATTCCCAGTTGCCGACGGTGACGGTGGGGGCATCCCCGTCCGCCGATACGGACATCATTGCATTGAGCGTAAAGAGGCTGTTCTTTGATGCGTCGAAGCCTTTCACAAGCGAAGAGATATCGTTTGTCACGTTTACGGTGTTCCCGTCTTCAAATTCGACGTTTAAGTTAAGATTCTGCCTTGCGGACGTTTCGAAGCCCAGCAGACTTATCATCGCGGTAGCGTAGAAGCCGTTTTGGGACAGTGAAAAATAGACGGTCGAAGAGTTGGAAAGCACACCCGTTTGCAGATTCACCTCCGCCGCCACGCCTTCCAGCGACGCGCGAATCGCCTTTACCCGGCTTATCATCGCAACGGGTTTAATGGCAAACGACAGTTTCAGACTTCCGGTTCGGCGGATCATCAGTGCCGTGTGCGGCGTATCCTGATCCTGTTCCGTGCGCACTTTCCCGCAGGAAGAGAAAAACTGTCCCGGATTAGCGGCAATTCCGCCGGTGGTGTTACCGGCCGAGGTAACGGTCGCCCTGTCGTTGGAGATTTGGATATGTTCCGCATCGTTGTACACAAATAGCGTCACATCTCCGGGTTCCACAACGAGGTTATTGGTTGTCCCGCTGAGATTGTCGAACTCCCGGATAAATCCCGAAGGAGAAACGGCGCGTGCCCGGTACGTCGAAATTGCTGCGTTTTCGTTATTTACCCATTCTGTTGTCAGGATGATGCCGCCTTCGTCCGGATGCAACGTCCGAAAATTATCGTCCGTGCATCCGGTGAAAGCGATTATCAGGATGACAAGGAGAATATGTCTGACCTTGTCCATGGTAAATTATTTAGAATTTGTTGCAGGAGTCTCCGAAGAAGCGTTTGTTTTGAGGATAGCACCAGAGGCTTTTTGACGGATTAGCCTTAAAATGTTTTCCTTGGTGATGCCGGCATTGGACGATGCGTTTAGCGTTTCGACAGCGCCGGTCTGCATCTGTTCGGATGACAATTTTGCTTGCTTAGTAATGCCGGGAATCAACCTCGGCGCGGAAGAACTTGACGATAACACAAGTTTTGCATTCCTATATGTCGTGAGTTGTACAAGTTGCTTGCTGCTGTTTATGCCAACAATACCGACAATTACGGAAGATCCGTTATAACTGCCACTGAAATCCAGCGTTCTTGTTGATGTATTATATTTTGCTTCATGATTTGATACTTCAGTCCATGTATTTTGGGCTATTATATAGGCCTTAAAATAAATAGAGTATCCTTCAATATCCTCATCTATGAGCTTGGTTGAACCGTCTACTATAATTTTGCTGCTTGTATAATTACAATATACCGGTACAGACAGATCTCCCCATTGTGAAATTCTGTAATAATTCTTTTGACCGGAAGTTAACGGAGTTATTTTTCCTGTCCATGAACCGGGCGTATCAGAGGAAACTGCAGTACCTGTTGCAGTAAAGTTGCTTTCGCAGAACGATCCGAAAGGAGGCGTACAAGAGGGTGTGGGTGTAGGTTCATTTATAATTGAAATCGGCCCGGTATACTGGTATTGTATATTGTTGACTCTGGCTCCCGTCTTGTAATCTATACCTGAAAAGTTAGTAGTAATGGTATAGTTACTACCCGAAGCTCCGACGGTAAACGTGCCGTTGTCAATAAAGATAAACTCCTGAGTATTGAAATTGTAAACACTTGTTCCGGCTGTGCCGTTATCCGTTTTTTCGCCTGAGGCAAATGTTCTGTCTGTTCCAAAAGAGTTTCCTGTCCCGAAAGTATAAGTACCTGTTGTTATCTTGAAATCAGCAGGGTTGGATGGTAGTGCGCAATGGCCCTGTATAATTATGCCAACATTTGGGTTAC
>JAITDQ010000203.1 GCA_031282485.1 Tannerella sp.
CGCATGAAAACGCGATACGAACGCATGTTATCATACGACAACTGTACGACGCTGTTTGAAGGCTGGGGCATAGGCGCCGAAGGTTTTGGCGGAGGAACCGTCAACCACGCCTGGAGCGGAGGCCCGCTTACGCTGTTAAGCCAAAAAGTCTGCGGCGTCGAACCCACATCCCCCGGATTCCGCACATTCCGTATAGCCCCGCAAATGGGAACGCTAACGGAGGCCTCAACAACCATCGCATCGGTAAACGGCGAAATCAAGGTGTCCGTATCCAAAAAAGGACGAAAAATGACCGTCCGCGTGACCGTCCCCGAAGGCACAACCGCAGAAGTCGTTTTCCCCAAAGGCAAACCGATTGTCGTCGGCCCGGGCGAACACAGACTGGCAAAACAGGAGAAATAAATATGAAAGTCAGAAAATTCACATCCGTTCGCGTTTTCGCGTTTATCGCCGCATTAATGGCTGCGTACAGTGTACATGCCCAGAAGAAAGTACTGGATCACACCGTATACGACTCATGGAAGAGTCTGCAACAGATGACTTTAACCGATGACGGCAATTATGCGGCATGCATTATCAAAGAACAGGAAGGCAACGACCGGTTGCTTATCATACGGACAGGCCGGGAACGTAAACCCGCTATTCCCGCAACACAGTCGCCGGCTGTCGGCACGGCGCGTCAGTTAACGGTTCCGGGGGCTTACCGTTATTCCCTCACGCCTGACGGGAAATATGCCGTTGCATTGATAAAAGCGCCTTTCGACGTCATACGTGAAGCGAAAATAAAGAAAACGAAAGCCGAGAAAATGCCGAAAGACACGCTGGCAATTATCGCTCTCGATGATTTTTCCATAACGAAAATACAGAATGTGACTGATTTTAAAATGGGAAAGGACACATCCGAATACATCGCCTGTACGCTTGGCGACACAGCGAAGTTGGAAGATAAAAACAACAGAACGGTATATACGCTTTTACTCTACCGCCTTCGGGACGCAAAAAAAGATACGCTTCCGGACATAGTGGAATACCGGTTCAATAATAACGGCAAAATACTGGCCGCCGTCATTCAGCCGCAAAAGAAAGACACGGTCGGAATAAACCGAGTGTTATATATGAACCCGGCAACAGGCGAAAAACGATATGTATTGTCCGGCCATACGGACTGCCGGAATATAACGCTGTCCGAATCGGGAAGCAAATTAGCCTTTCTGGCGACAGCGGATTCCGTAAAAAAAGACATAAAGGAATATAAACTGTATTATTATACGCCCGGTACCGGTACCGATTCCGCAGACGTGATGGCCGGCAGGAATACGCCCGGAATGTCGCCGGGCTGGTGTGTCAGCGAACATTACACACCCACATTCAGTAAAGACGAATCACGCCTGTTTCTGGGAACAGCCCCCGAAGTCATGCCGAAAGACACGTCTGTCCCCGACTTCGAACGCGCCGCGCTTGATATATGGCACTGGAAAGACCCGCGTATACAGCCCCAGCAATTAACGGAACTCGACAGTGACCGCAAAAAAACGTTCCTTGCATATATTGACCTGGACGATAATTACAGGTTTTATCAGTTAGCGACGGAGGATATTCCAAACGTTCGCGTGCCGGACGAAAATAACGGACGGTTTGCCATAGGATTTTCAAATGACAGTTACCGGCTGGAATCAACCTGGGACCTCACGGCTCGCCGTACAAACGATTTCCGGGTCATGGATTTGCAGGAACACACATGGAAAAAGATAAAGACAGGGCTTGGCGCCGAGTTTCATCTCTCGCCGCAGGGCAATTACCTGGCATGGTACGATATAAAAGACCGCAAATATTACGCATACTCGTTGCCTGCGGGTAAAGAAACATGTCTGACGGACGGTTTGGCTGTTCATTTCGAAAACGAAAGACACGATACGCCTTCCGATCCGGCATCTTACGGCATCGCTGCGTGGACGGAAGATGAGCGCCTGCTCGTGAACGACGCTTATGATATCTGGAAACTCGACCCGTCCGGCCGGCAACAGCCCGTTTGCATAACAAAAGGCGTGGGACGCGCCAATAAAACAAGGCTGCGTTACTTCCGCACCGACCCGGAAAGCCGCTATCTCAAACCGGAAGAAAAAATAATGCTGTCCGCTTTCGACGAGACAACAAAAGAGAGCGGCTTCTATGAACTCGACAAATCCGGGCTGCGCAAACTCATCATCGACGAATACACGTTTTCAACACCCGTAAAAGCTAAAAATAAGGAAATATACCTGTATGAAAAAAGCAATTTTCATACTTCGCCCGATTTATATGTGACAGCGAACAGGTGGAAGACGGAAACACGCCTCTCGGACATCAACCCGCAGATGAAAACCTGTAACTGGGGACGCGCCGAACTGCTTTCGTGGACTACGTTCGACGACAAACCCTCGCAGGGAATCGTTTACAAACCGGAAGATTTCGACCCGGCGACGAAATATCCCGTAATCGTCTATTATTACGAAAAACATTCGGATGATTTATTCAAATATATCCCTCCCGTACCCAGCCGTTCGACGATTAACGTATCGTTCTACTGCAGTCGCGGGTACATTGTTTTCACGCCGGACATACACTATACGACGGGGCATCCCGGCGAAAGCGCCTATAATTCCGTCGTTTCGGGCGTTGAAAAGCTATGCGAAAATCCGTGGGTCGACAGGGAACGCATCGGCATCCAGGGACAGAGTTGGGGCGGATATCAGACGGCTTACCTCATAACACGCACAAACATGTTCCGGGCAGCCGGCGCCGGCGCTCCCGTATCAAACATGTTCAGCGCCTACGGCGGCATACGGTGGCAGACAGGTCTGAGCCGCGAATATCAGTACGAACAGGGACAGTCACGCATCGGCGCCACGATGTGGGAAGCGCCCGAACTGTACCGGGAAAATTCCCCGGTATTCTTTGCCGATAAAATCGAAACGCCCGTTCTCATAATGCATAATGATAAGGACGGCGCGGTGCCGTGGTATCAGGGCATCGAGTTTTTTATGGCGCTGCGCCGGTTGAATAAGCCGGCATGGATGCTCCAGTATAACGGCGAACAGCATAACCTTGTGGAACGCAGGAACAGTAAGGATCTGGCAATAAGACTGCAACAGTTTTTCGACCACTACCTGAAAGACGC
>JAITDQ010000261.1 GCA_031282485.1 Tannerella sp.
TCTATTAAAAAAATGATTCTTGAAAGTGTGGAAATGAAAATAATTTCATACTTTTGTGACCGTATAATATAAAAATGTAATGTTATGAGTTTATTCGACCAAATCAGCAGCGATATAAAGGCTGCAATGTTAGCAAAAGACAAAGTGAGGCTTGATGCGCTTCGTAATGTGAAGAAGTTTTTCCTGGAAGCAAAGACGGCTCCGGGTGCGAATGATACGTTGACGGACGATGCAGCGTTGAAAATTATTCAGAAATTAGTGAAGCAGGGAAAAGATTCCGCTCAAATCTATGCCGAACAGAAGCGCCCGGACCTTGCGGACACGGAACTCGCACAGGTGCATGTTCTTGAAAGTTATCTCCCGAAACAGTTATCTCCCGATGAACTGGAGGCCGAACTGAAAAAAATAATAGCAGAAGCAGGCGCTTCCGGCCCGAAAGATATGGGAAAGGTCATGGGAGCGGCAACCAAAGCATTATCCGGTAAAGCCGAAGGACGCGCTATTTCGGAAACCGTAAAACGATTGCTGGGATAATTCTTTTTTTATGCTGTTGTGGGGTCTTTATTGTTAATTCTATAACTATTGTTGGAAAATGGTATCATTTGTAGGTTGTTTATTGTTTTTGATTGCAGGCTATTTTATTTACGGAAGCCTGATGGAGCGTATTTTCGGTGCGGACACGAACCGCCCGACGCCGGCGTATACGCAGCAGGACGGGATTGATTATGTCCCGATGTCGTGGTGGCGTGTTTTTCTCATACAGTTCCTGAATATTGCAGGGCTGGGACCTATCTTCGGGGCGATTATGGGAATTATGTTCGGGCCGGCCGCATTCCTGTGGATTGTTCTCGGAACGATATTCGGAGGAGCTGTACATGATTATCTTTCGGGAATGATGTCCGTGCGCGAAGGAGGCATAAGCCTGCCGGAACTTGTAGGAAAAGAACTTGGGAAATATATCAAACTGTTTATGCGCCTGTTTTCGCTCCTGTTAATGATACTTGTCGGCGCGGTGTTTGTTTCCGGCCCGGCGGGATTGCTCAACGGCCTTATTCCCGATGTGAGCGTGCTTGTCTGGACCATACTCGTATTTGTGTATTACATGCTGGCGACACTCCTTCCGATAGATAAGATTATCGGGCGGATTTATCCCATTTTTGGGTTTGCACTCCTGTTTATGGCCGCAGGCATACTTTTCGCCCTGTTCTTCAACAATGCAAATATACCTGAACTTACCGAAGGTTTCGCCAACAGAAACCCGAATAAAAGCCTGCACATCTTCCCAATCATGTTCGTAAGTATAGCCTGCGGCGCCATATCCGGCTTCCATGCCACCCAGTCGCCCATCATGGCACGCTGCATAAAAAACGAAAAATACGGACAACGCTGTTTTTACGGGGCGATGGTGGCGGAAGGCATAGTTGCGCTTATATGGGCAGCCGCCGCTTCCTCCTTTTTCGGCTCGCTGGAAGGGCTTCAGAAGTACGTGGCGGAACTGCCGGCAACGGCCAACAAAGCAGCCGAGGTCGTTAATATCATTTCCAAAGACTGGCTTGGCATCATTGGCGGTTTTCTCGCCATTCTCGGCGTCATTGCAGCGCCGTTAACATCCGGCGACACGGCGCTCCGTTCGGCAAGACTGATAGCTGCCGACTTCCTGAAAATTGACCAGAAACCAATCGTCAAACGATTAATCATATCGGTACCCCTTTTCGTACTTACATTTGTGATCCTGCAAATGAATTTTGATATACTGTGGCGCTATTTTGCTTGGTGCAACCAGACACTTGCGGTATTTACCCTCTGGGCGGTAACGGTCTACCTTTGCCGCAGGAAGAAGCTGTATATCCTCTCCATGATACCGGCCATGTTCATGACAATGGTCTGTTCGACATATCTTTTTGTCGCCCCCCGTCCCGAAGGGTTCGGTCTGTCTTACCCTGTATCGCTGACGATTGGCGCCGCAGTGACCGCCTTCGTCGTCGTCTGCTTTTTCCTGTGGATGTGGAAAGGGAAATTATTTTCAGGGATTACCCGTTAGAGAAGAAGTTAGACAGCCGGTTTCCCGCATCGGGAAATCACGGTAAATGCTTTTGTTATGTGAAAAATTTTATTCGGATTTAAACTTTAATCAGGAAATTGCGTCTATTACAAAGTTATGTTTTATTTTAAATAAAGATGAGTATATCTATACGTTCGCTGAACAAGTATTATCCTAACGGTAATCACGCCCTGAAAGATATCAATATGGAGATTCCGACGGGAATGTTCGGGTTGTTAGGGCCAAATGGCGCAGGAAAATCCACACTGATGCGTATTCTTGTCGCATTGATGGAGCCTACGTCCGGCGAAGTGAGTGTGTTTGGCTATGATTTGCTCAAGCAGCGTAAGGAAGTCCGCAAGATTCTGGGCTATCTGCCTCAGGACTTCCGTTTTTTTGCAAAATATAAGACTTACGAATTTCTGGACTATGCAGCGCGATTATCGGGCATGAATAACAGTAAGCAACGCCGCCGGGCGGTTGACGAGATGCTCGAAAGCGTCGGCCTGTTTGATGTCAGGGAACGTTATGCAAATAAGCTTTCGGGCGGAATGAAGCGTCGCCTCGGCATTGCTCAGGCGCTGATACACAATCCGAAACTTATCATCGTAGACGAACCTACGACCGGGCTTGACCCCGAAGAACGAATCCGTTTCCGCAATCTTCTTGCGGAAATCAGCAAAAAAGATGTAGCTATTATCCTGTCTACGCACATTGTCGGCGATATATCAAGCACATGTAACTGCATGGCGCTGATGAACAAAGGCGAAGTCGCTTTCTACGGCGCACCGCAGGATATGCTCAAAGAAGCCGAAGGCAAGGTATGGCGCATGAAAGTAAGCGGTGACGACCTGCCTCAGGTAGACAGGAAATATCCGGTTATATCCACGATACCTTCCGGTACGGGGTGGGAAGTTCAGGTTATAGCGGACGAAATAGAAGGTTATGACGCGGAACCTTATCCCCCGAATCTGGAACATGCGTATGTTTATTACATGGAGAAAAAGTTGAATCGCTGGGTGAATGACTGATTTTTAACTGAATAATAAAGTAAAGGAATGTCGATATTTGATAATATACGGTCTGTCTCGAAATATGAGAGTAAACTTCTGATGAGAAGCTGGTTCTACAGGATTTTTCTTGTACTGGCCGTAGTATCCCTGTGTATCTTTAATTTTGCGGCATTGATTGGGGAAGACGGATTCTGGATGATGAAAGCCGTAGCTTCGAATATTCCTTATGTAAACCTGCTGTTTCTCAATACGGGACAGGCGGTTATCGCAGTCTTCCTGTCGTCGGAATTTCTTAAATCCGACAAAAAGCTCGATACCTCGGAAGTATTTTATGTTCACCCGCTCAGTAACGCCGAATACGTAGCAGGCAAGATATGGGGAAATATGAAAGTGTTCTTCCGCCTTGACCTGTTTATCATCATAATAGTTGCCGTTTTCAATCTGGCGTCGGGAATTACCTTTGACTGGGCGGCCTATATAACTTATTTTTTCCTGATTTGTATTCCTACGCTGATATATATTTTCGGATTGTCTGTCGGGCTTATGCTTATCCTTAAAAATCAGGCTATTACTTTTGTTCTTTTGCTGGGATACATCGCCCTTACATTATTTTATATAGAGGATAAGTTTTACTATCTGTTCGATTACATGGTGTACAGTCTGCCGTTGATGAAATCCTCGATAGTTGGTTTCACGAACTGGGCGACGCTTATTAATCACCGTTGTATCTATCTGTTGATCGGATTGGGATTTATATGCATTTCGATATTCCTGTTCAGGCGATTGCCCAATACAAAATACGGCCGTTACCGCTGGCTTGCTCTGGCGGTCTGTTTTTTGACTGCCGCCGGTTTTGCGGGGTATAATCATGTCAGCCCGATCCTGAAAGAAGCGGAAGTGCGCACGCTATATACCGACATCAATAACAAGTATGTACACAAGCCCAAAATGGTTATCGACAATTATGATATAACGGTGGAACAGCACCCTGAAACCATTTCGGTAGAAGTTGTCATGAAAGGTGTGGCATTGGAGGCATCGCCCGTTTTTGTTTTCTGTCTTAATCCCGCATTGCAGGTACGCGAAATAAAAGAAGGGGAAAAGGAATTGTCCTTCAACCGTGAAAGTCAGATTATCCTTGTTGACTTTGGCCGCGAAATAGCCCGGGGCGATTCCGTATCGTTCAGGATGAAATACGACGGACGCATCGACGGAGGCTTTTGTTACCTTGATATTCCCGAAGAGATTTTGCAGCAGCAATATTCGAGTAATATGTTCCGCATAGACAAGAAGTACAGTTTTCAGAGTAATAATTATATTCTTTTTACGCCTGAAACGTATTGGTATCCCTGTCCCGGCACATCGTACAGCAGCGACAGCCCGGATTGGCAACAGGCCTATTTCAGTAATTTCCGCCTGACGGTAAAGACATTGAACGGCCTCAAAGCCTTGTCGCAGGGCACGATGAAATGGCCGCCGGTAAAGAAAAGCGAGAAACGTGAACGACGGAAGCCGGGAATCGAAGAACCGCCTAAACCGAATGAAGAGCGGGCAATGGTTAACGGGGAACGACGGACTGAACGCGCGAATCCCGGACAGGAAGCAAGAAGCGAAGGACAAGCTTCTCGACGCGGCGCAGGTGCAGGCGCAGGCGCAGACAGAAGACAGGGCGGAGGTCAAATGCAAGGTACGCCGCCACAGGGTCAGGGAAGAAACTTCGAGCGCGGCGCAGGCCGGAATCCCGAACAGGGAGCAAGACGCGGAGAACAGGGAACGGGAAATCCCGAACGTGGCGCAGGGAATGAAGGACAAGGAGCCGAACGTGGCACAGGCGGCGTTTCGGACAGAAACCGGTTTCGGAATGTGGAAAGAGATTCGGCACAAGCTCCGGGAATAAACTTCGAGCGCGGTGCAGGCCGAAATCCCGAACAGGGAGCGAGACGCGGAGAACGGGGAATGGGAAATCCCGAACGTGGCGCAGGGAATGAAGGACAAGGATTCAGACGTGGCGCAGATGGCGTTTCGGACAGGAACAGAAACCGGTTCAGGGACGCGGATAGCGTCGCGCAAGGCATTGAATCGGGCAGAAAGCCGGACACAGACAGTACGGCTTCGGACGGTGCTTCGGAAAATAATTTGCAGAAAGATTTGGCGGAAAAGCCTGCCGATACGGCAAAAGACAGCCTCTTTATTTTTGAAACGGACTTCCCGACGCCGTCAATAACGCTTATTATTGGTGATTATGAACAGAAAAGTATCGATGTGGACGACGTCGTTTTCAGCGTTTGTTATCTGAAAGGACATGACTATTTCTCATCCGT
>JAITDQ010000265.1 GCA_031282485.1 Tannerella sp.
GATTTTCTTCCCGTCTCGCCCGAAGAACAGCTAATCTGTTTCGCAGACAAGTTTTTCAGCAAGACAAAGCTTGACCGGGAAAAGACTGTCGACAAGGTACGGGAATCATTGAGCCGGCACGGCGACGACACGGTTACGCGCTTTAATGAGTGGTGTAAACTCTTTTTAGGATAATAATTTCTCACAACTCGTTTATTTATTATATTTTTGCAGCCAAATCGTCGGCAAAAAATAATGTTTTGAAACAGATTTTATTATTTACAGTACTCCTTGTCGGCGCCGGATGCAAGGTGACACAGCCACCTGCCGGTCAGGCCGATTTACAGCCCGGGACACGCATCGTGTCGTCCCTGGAAGACCGTTCGCACACCCCGGCAAACGACGCGACAACGCCGGCAGGCGCGACAAAAGCACCCGGCGAACCCGCATCGCCCGACGGAGTAACGCCGGCAGACGGAACCGCACCGGCAGACGGACTGACACCCCCCGGCGAAACCGCGCCGACAGACACTGTCGCGTTGCCCGGCGGACTGCTCCTGCCCGACTCAACAGCGCTCGCAAACCGTATCGCGCACCTCGACAGCCTCCCCGCCGACACCGTGCCCAAGAAAAAAGGCGTGCTCGAAGCTGAGGTCGATTACCGGGCAATGGATTCCATCGTCTGGACCGCCGGAAACCTCGTATACATGTACGGCGAAGGAGACGTAAAATACCAGAAAATCGAACTCAAAGCCGATTACATGCGCATGAAAGTCGACAGCAGCCTGCTGTATGCCACACACAGCGTCGATTCATTAGGCGAAGAAGCCGGATTCCCCGTATTTTCCGAAGGCGACGATCAGGAACTTGAAGCCCGTGAAATGTTCTATAATTTCAAAACGCGGAAAGCCTTTGCCAAAAAACTTGTCACGCAGCAGGGCGAAGGTTTCGTAATCTCCGAGCGGGCAAAAAAAACGGAAGACAACGTAATGTACATGGAGAACGGCCAATACACGACATGCGACCACGAACATCCCCACTTCTTCATCAACCTGACAAAAGCAAAAGTCCGCACAGGCAAAGACATCGTAACCGGCCCCGCATACCTCGTCGTGGAAGACGTCCCGCTCTTCCCCCTCGTACTGCCCTTCGCCTTCTTCCCCTTCACCGATTCCTATTCGTCGGGAATCCTGATGCCCACATACGGCGACGAAATGTCACGCGGATTTTTCCTGCGTGACGGCGGATACTATTTCGCGCTAAGCGACTATTTTGACCTCGCGCTCATCGGCGAAATATACACGAAAGGCTCCTGGGGCTTATCCGGACAGACTTCATACAAAAAACGCTACAAATATTCGGGAAAATTCGATCTGGCCTATAACGTAACAAAAACCGGCGACAAGGGAATGGACGATTACAGCGAATCAACCGCTTTCAAAGTAAGGTGGAGCCATTCGCAAGACCCGCTTTCAAACCCGTTCCGCACCTTTTCATCCAGTGTCGACTATTCGACAAACAATTTCGACCGCAAGAACCTGTCGTCGATGCACTCGCCCGCCTCGTCGCAAAACAATAAAGGCTCAAGCGTCAGCCTCACCCAGCGCTTCCCCAACAAACCGTTCAGCATCTCGGCCACCATGAATATCAACCAGCGCTCGCAGGACTCGTCGGTATCGGTCACACTGCCCGACCTCACGCTGAACCTGAGCCGCATCTACCCCCTCAAACGCAAAAATGCGATCGGCCGGGAACGCTGGTACGAAAAAATCTCCATGACCTACACCGGATATCTGCGAAACAACATCAACACAAAAGACAACCTGCTCTTCAAGTCCAGCCTCGTAAAAGACTGGAAAAACGGCATGCAGCACACGATTCCAGTCAGCGCTACCTATACCTTTCTGGATCACCTGAACATATCGCCCAGCGTCAATTATTCCGAACGCTGGTACACGAACCGTATCGACCGCGAATACGACCGGGCGACCGGGCGAATGATGCCCTCCGACACGACCTACGGCTTCTACCGCCTGTATGAATACAGCGCCTCCGTCTCCGCCTCGACCACACTGTACGGGGAATTTCTACCCATAAAATTCCTGCAGCGGATCACCAAAATCACCAAAATACGGCATCGCTTCGAGCCTTCCGTTTCGTTCAGTGCACGCCCCGATTTCGGCGACCCGAAATACGGCTATTACAACTATTACACAATCCGCGACGAAACGGATCCGTCCGCGTTGGGAGGCGGTAAATCAAACACCGTTTCCGGTTACTATTCACCCTTCGAAGGCCAGCTGTTCGGAGTGCCCGGACGCGGCAAAAGCGGCAGCGTAGCATTCTCCGTAAACAACAATATCGAAGCAAAAAAACTGGATGAAAACGAAGAGTCGGGATTGAAGAAAATAAGCATAGTCGACAACCTTTCGGGCAGCATGAGCTACAATCTTGCAGCCGACTCCCTCCAGTGGAGCGACCTGAGTGCAAGCCTGCGCCTTAAACTTACGAAAAGTTACACGCTCAACCTGAACGCCATGTTCGACACCTACACCTACGCCGTCAACGAACGCGGGCAGCCTTACAAGGTCAACAAACCGAGGTGGACGGTCGGCAAAGGCTTCGGACGGCTCCGGTCTACCGGGACAAGTTTCTCGTATACGTTCAACAACGATACATTCAAAAAACTGTTCGGCGGAGACGACGACAGCGGTAGCGGCAAAAAGAAAGGAAAGCCGGGCGCAGATGATGAGTTGACAGACCCCGACGACTACGACCCGAACGACCCGTTCAACACCGAAGAAGACGTGACGCCCGAAACGGAAAAGAACGAAAAGGGAGGAAGTCTGCTTAACAGGAAGAAAAAAACGGAAGGCGAATACGATGAGGACGGATATTACAACGTAACCATCCCCTGGAGCCTGTCATTCAACTATAACCTGACATTCTCGTACGCGGATTTCAACCTCGAAAAGCTCGAATACAACCGCAAACTCACACATTCCCTGAGTTTCAACGGCAACCTGCAGCCAACCAAAAACTGGCGCATCAACTTCAGCGGGACATACGATTTCGACAACCGTAAAGTCGTCGGCGTGAGGGGCACCATATCGCGAAGCATGCACTGTTTCCAGATGTCGGCAAGCATCATCCCGATGGGACCGCTCAAATCATACTCGTTTTCTATCTCGGCCAATTCGTCCATGCTGAAAGATTTGAAATACGACCAGAGCAGCTCGCAATATAACGGGCAGTCGTGGTATTAAAATTATAAATCATAAATCAAAAAACAGGAATGGAAACGAAACAGAGCAAAAAAATCAAAACGGGATTAGCGTCATACGGTCTGTCGGGACAGGCGTTCCACGCCCCGTTCATCGGCACACACCCTCAATTCGAGCTTGCGGCCGTCACCGAACGCAGTAAGAATCTGGCGAAAAAACGATACCCGGAAACGCGTATCGTTCGCAGTCCGGAGGAACTGCTGTCGCTGGACGAACTGGAACTGGTCGTAATAAATACCCCCGACGCGACACATTACGAATATGCAAAAAAAGCGCTGGAAGCCGGGAAAAACGTAATCGTAGAAAAACCTTTCACCAAAACGTCCGCCGAAGGTGAAGAACTGATCGCCCTGGCTGCCGAACGGGGACTCATGTTATGCGTATATCAAAACCGCCGGTGGGACGCCGATTTTCTTACGGTCAAAGAGATTATCGAGAATCGCAGGACAGGGCGCACCGTCGAGTTCGAATCAACATTCTCCCGTTACCGCAACTACATACAGGCCGGCAACTGGAAAGAACAGGACGGCGGCATGACGTACAACCTCGGGTCGCACCTGATCGACCAGTGCATCTGCCTGTTCGGCGTACCCGAAGCCGTCTTTGCCGACGTAGCCATCCTGCGGGACGGCGGCACGGTCGACGATTATTTCGTGATTCACCCGCTTCGCTGCCGGAAAGCCCCCGAAGTGCACATAACGCTCAAGGCCGGCTACCTGATGTGCGAACCGGAACCGCGTTTCATAATACACGGCACGGAAGGGTCATACATAAAATACGGCGTCGACAAACAGGAGGCACTGCTCAAAACCGGCGCCCTTCCCGGCGCTCCCGACTGGGGCGTGGAAACGGAAGATGAATGGGGCGTCATCCACACCGAGGCAAACGGAACCACCTTCAAAGGAAAATACCCAAGTCAACGCGGCGATTACACGGCGTTTTACGAATCCGTCTACCGGCATCTCCGCAAAGGAGCCCCGCTCCCCACCGACGCCACAAACGTTTTACCTGTAATAAAAGTCATTGAAGCCGCAATAGAAAGCAGCCGGAAGCGCGAGGTCGTCCCGGTGTCGCTATAATGGTTGCCGCCGCGGTATTGCCGGGCAGCCGGAAACGCGGCACAATCGCGGCACAATCCATGGAAACGTTTTTCAGGTCTTTTTCCTCAATTTTTGGGGATAAATCCGCCGGCGCGAATAGTCAATTATCCGCTATTAGTGGTCAAATGTTAATCCGAATCCTTATTTTCGGATTAGTTTCGTATATTTGCGTTAAAAAAAACACATACATACAATGAAATATGAACTTTGCTGTATCGGACACATCACCCTGGATAAAGTGACAACACCCCAAAAGACCGTAAATATGCCGGGCGGAACATCATTCTACGTTTCGCACGCA
>JAITDQ010000344.1 GCA_031282485.1 Tannerella sp.
ATTCAGTTACGAAATATTGAACAAATGAAACATATTTTTCTATTAGGAATTGCCTGTTTCTTTCTGACTTGCAACGATACTCCGCAAGGCTTGAAGATTCGCTATGCAATTGATGAAAAGACCGGATCCATTCAACGGATATCAATTGACGGCGATGGACGGGACATGAACTGGATACTGAAAACCGACGGTTCGCAGTACGAATGGGTTAAAGAAAATTATGGTTGGGGACTTGGAGAAATGGTCATTGTTAAAGGAGGAAGCGAGACCAAAAAGTCGTGGTTACAACCCGAAAAAATCGAATCAAAAGGACAGACCTCTGTTTCCTCGTATGATTTGGGCGATATCGAAGTAACCCTTACCCGCAGCATGGACAGGAACGACCTTGTGGAGGAAATCGCTTTTCGAAACAAAAGCAATGACGCCGTTTCGTTGAAAGATATTGCGATTAATACGCCTTTCAACGACAATTATCCCGATTCGGAGACTTGCCGTTACGCACGAACCAACGCGCATATATGGAACGGGAATCACAATGCATACGTAAATGCCATGCACATGAGTAACCGTGCGCCTCATCTCGGTTTCGCCCTCGTCGAAGGGAATATCGTCAGTTACGAAATACGGGAACGCGGTATGAAGAAAGGAATGTCGAATTTCAGAGGCGTAATCTTAATGAATCCTGAAAATGCGACGCTTGATGCAGGCAAAAGTTATACGCTCAAATGGAGATTCTTCTCCCACAATGGTTGGGATGATTTCTTTGACAAATTGGTCGCTTACGGTTCGGTTGTGGGGCGCAGCGACAGGTATGCGTATTCAATGGGAGAAACCGCCCGCGTGGAATTTGAACACAACGGGAAAATCAAAAAGCCTTCAATCACTGTAAACGGGCAGGAATTGAAGACGGTATCGAAAGACAATAAAATCGTAGCGGAATATCCCGTAAATGAACCGGGGGACTTAACATTCCGCTTGAATTATGATAACGGGAAGACAACGTATGTTCAATGTCTTGGTATTTCAGGCGAAAAGGAACTGATTAAGAAACGTGTCGATTTCATTATCGACAGGCAACAGTATCACAATCCGAAAGATTCCCGCGACGGGGCTTATCTCGTGTATGATAACGATTTGAATAAGTTGGTTATAACCGATACTGCGGAGAAAAGACGTTCGGATACCGACGAAGGACGGGAACGCCTGGGCATGGGGATTTTACTTGCCCTTCAGTATCAGGATACGAAAGATGAAAAAATTAAGGCATCCCTGATAAAGTATGCCGAATTTGTCCGGACGATTCAGCGGGAAGATTACACAACTTTTTCTTCCGCCGACCATAAAAGCCGCAATCGTCCTTATAACTATCCATGGGTGGCGCATTTCTATTTTGAAATGTTTAATGTTACAAACGACAAGGAATTTTTGCTGCATGGATACCGCACCATGAAAATGTTCTTCAAGCAGTTTGGTCATAATTTTTACGCGATAGGTCTTCCTGTAAAAGGTTATTACCTGTTGAAAGAACACGGTTTCACGGAAGAAGCCGAATCGCTGCTGGACGACCTGAAAAAAACGGCGGATACATACAACAGCAACGGCTGGAGATATCCCAAAAGCGAAGTAAATTACGAACAGACCATTGTAGCGTCCGGCGTTATTCTCCAACTTCAGATGTATCAACTGACGAAAGACGAGAAATATCTGCGAGGCGCCGAAGAGCAATTACCTCAACTTGAATCATTCGCAGGTTTTCAACCTTCTTATTTTCTGAATGAAATATCTATCCGCCACTGGGACGGTTACTGGTTCGGCAAAGAACGGCTCTGGGGAGATACTTTCCCTCATTATTGGAGCATGATGAACGCACTCGCTTATTCGTTATATGCCGAATGTACGGGGGATAAATCCTGTCAAAAACGTGCGGAAAATATAGCAGGAAACAATCTCTGTCAGTTCTTTGAAGACGGAAAAGCCTCTTGCGCCTTTATTTATCCTGCAAAAGTGGACGGACAGAAAGCGCACAAATTCGACCCGTATGCAAATGATCAGGATTGGGCATTAGTTTATTATTTTATGATCTTGAAAAAAAGTAAATTATAAAACAAAATGATATGAAAAGAGAAGCATTTAAAATGTATTTAAAGTCGGGATGTGAAGCGGAGTACGAAAAACGACATGCTGAAATCTGGCCTGAGTTAAAACAGATGTTGTCTGATAATGGAGTTTGCGATTATTCCATTTTCTGGGACAAAGAAACCAATGTACTTTTTGCCTGTCAAAAAATAACAGGAGACGGCGGTTCGCAGGATATGGGCGACAACTCGATTGTGCGGAAATGGTGGGCTTATATGGCAGATATTATGGATACGAATCCTGATAATTCGCCCGTGTCGGTTCCCTTGCAGGAAGTATTTTATATGGATTGATAATATAAATTTGTGATTTGATGAATAACATGATAGAGTTTATTTGTTTACTGATGTTTTTGAATGTAGAGAATGTTACTGCTCAAGAACAAATAACGGTCAAAAATAAATTGGACAGACCTGTAAAAGATTACATACTGGAAATTCCGGTAGAGCAATTACATCTTCCCTTCGGAAATTATCACGCAGTAATAAACGGCGAGAGAGTCCCTGTGGAAATTTCCCTGGGATTATGCGGAAAACAGACGGCGATTTTGCCGGTGTCGAACATTCCTGCCCGAAGCGAATTGACCATAACTGTCGAACAGGGACAGGCGGAAAATTATCCCAAACGTACTCACGCCGAACTATCGCACAAAATCGGCGGACAATTTGAAGGGAATAAATACGTCGGCGGTTTTTCGTGGGTCGGCGTAAACAGGATAACCTTGCCGGGGGCGTTCCACGACCACGCCTGTTACCTCAAATACGAGGGACCGGGCTGGGAAAGCGATAAAACGGGCTTCCGCTTTTATCTCGATAACCGAAACGCAATTGACGTCTTCGGCAAGAGAGTAAAAGACATCGTCCTTCCCTGCGTAGGCATCGACGGATACGACAGTTATCACGAACCCGCCGACTGGGGAATGGACAACTTAAAAGTAGCGGCGTCTTTAGGATTGGGTTCCATCGGAATCTGGAACGGAGAGAAAGTCCTGCGGGTGGAAAAACGCGACAGCACGACCTGTACGATTGTCGCCGATGGAAAGATTCGCTCGCAGATAAAAACCGATTACTACGGTTGGGACGTCAATGGCGTAAAATGTAACCTCGTATCGCTCATCTCTATTGACGCAGGAAGTCGCGCTTCCTGCATGAAATTAATAACCGACAAACCTGTAGATAATATCGCAACGGGAATTGTCAAGATAAAAGGCGTCGAAAGGATTACAGGAAAACAGGGCGAATGGTCGTATATCGCGACTTTTGGAAAACAAAGCCTCAACAACGACATGCAGGGATTGGCAGTATTCGTTCCAACCCGTATGCTCAATGAAATCACGGAAGACGCACTGAACCACGTGCTCGTGCTGAAACCCGAAAACAATTACGTAGAGTACTGTTTTATGCCAACCTGGGAATTAGACAACGAACCCGTCAAAACTCAGGCACAGTTTATGCAGTGCATAGAAGAAGTGCTCGACCGTCTGAATAATAATATTGAAGTAAATCTCAAATGAATAGAAGAATTTTATTGACAGCATTAGTCTGTTTTATAGTGATGAACAGTCTTTCCGCACAGGAAAGCAGCGGGAGTGTTCGCATATTTCAGCTTTTTAATTTCGACTGGAAATTTCAGTCGGGCGATATGAAGGATGCGCAGTCTGTTAATTATGACGACAGTAATTGGCGCGTCCTCGACCTGCCGCATGACTTTCAGTTTGAGCAACCCTGGGACAGTGCGGCAAGCGGCGCCCGCGGATTCAAAGCAATGGGCGACGGCTGGTACCGAAAGTCGTTCAAAGCCGACCCTGCATGGAAAGGCAAGCGCGTACTCCTTGATTTTGAAGGAATCATCTATTTAGGCGATGTGTGGGTGAACGGCGAAAAAGTCGGAAGCACCGACTACGGTTACCTCGGCTTTGAGGCGGATATTACCAAACTGCTCAGATACGACGCCGACAACGTTGTTGCCGTTTATGCCTCGACAGGCAAAACAGGAGGCTCGCGCTGGTACACCGGCGGCGGACTTTTTCGCGATGTGCACCTTTTGGTAAAAGATTCCGTTTCCATTGCCCGGAACGGCGTTTTTATCACTACGCCCGACGTTTCGGCAAACAACGCCCAAGTCGGCGTGCAGGTAGAGATTGAAGGTTTCAGGGGAAAAAATTCGGATTTGGAAATTGCGGTGAAGATCTTTTCGTCCGACGGCAAACAGGTGGGTGAAACAAAAACCCTCGCACCGAAAAATTCCAAAAAAAGCGCCAACGAAGTGCTTTTGCCTGCGGTGAATATTCCCAGTCCGCAACTCTGGTCGTGCGAAACGCCCAACCTTTATTCCGCAGAAATCACACTGTCGCTGAACGGAAAAGTTATTGACCGGGTAACCGAAAAATTCGGCATCCGCACCATCGAATATTCCAAAGAATTTGGTTTTAAACTCAACGGCAGGAAAGTCTTCCTCAAAGGCATTGCCAACCATCACGACCTGGGCGCGGTGGGCGCCGCCGCTTACGAAACCGCCATCGCCCGTCAGATGGATGCGCTCAAAGCCTTTGGTTTTAACCATATCCGCACTTCGCACAATCCCTACTCCAAATCGTTCCTCCGCCTTGCCGACGAAAAAGGAATCCTGATAGTGGATGAACTTTACGACAAATGGAG
>JAITDQ010000046.1 GCA_031282485.1 Tannerella sp.
GGGAAGACGGGTTGATATCCGCGGCTCAGGTAATTAAATTCATCAAGCGATACCTGTATGCGGTGGTAATTTTTTTCCTTGATGACGATCGTTCCGGCGGCAAGGTCGCCCAGACGCTGGTTATTATTATTTAAAAGAATCACAACGACCCCTATCCAGCCCCATGTATCTATCAACAGTAACAGCCACCGCATAAAATATGCCCCAACCGTCGGCGTCGTCCCGTCGCGCATCACTACGCGCATACCGAAAATCACCTTGCCGGGCGAATGGCCGCGATTCATTATTTCCCACAAAAACGAATAGAAAACAACCGGTATAAGCAGTGCGAAAAAAACCGCTACGCCGTAAGTTCCTTTAAAAGGTTTCCAGTCGATGTTGTCCAGCAGGTAATACAGTCCGATTAGATACGTCGCCATGACGATATAATCCAGTATACGAGCGAAGATTCGCTCCCCTACCCCGGCCGGCGTATGCTCTATTTTGACATATTGGTTTGTAATTATTTGCGCTTCTGCCATAATTTTATTTGTATTTATCTGCAAATATATTATTTTTGCACAAACTTTTTGCAAAAAGATGAAAGAAGTTTCTTTTATACGCCAGAACATCGAAAAATGGAAGTCGCTGGAGAAAGTCATCGACAGCGCTGCCATGCATAATCCGGGTGAACTTGCCGATACATATACGGAAGTCACAGCGGACCTGTCCTTTTCGCGTGCACATTATCCTGCGTCGCGCATTACCGTTTACCTGAACAGCCTCGCATCTGCCCTTCACAACCAGCTGTATAAAAACAAAAAGGAAAAATATTCGCGAATCATCACGTTCTGGACACACGAAATACCGGAAGTGATGTACCATTCGCAGAAGGAACTGTTATATTCTTTTCTGGTTTTTACGCTGAGCGCACTTATCGGAGTCGTATCCGTCCTGAATGATGATACGTTTGTACGCCTCATACTCGGAAACGGGTATGTCGACATGACGCTGAACAATATCGAGAACGGCAAACCGATGGCGGTATACGACAGTTCAGACAAACTGCCGATGTTCCTCAGAATCGTGTTCAATAACATCGGCGTTTCATTCCGTACGTTCGCCATGGGCATTCTTACGGGCTTCGGAACAGGTCTCATACTGTTTTTAAACGGCGTGATGATTGGTTCGTTCCAGACGTTTTTCTTTCAGCACGGCATCGGCTGGGAATCGGTTCTTGCCGTCTGGCTGCACGGCACGTTCGAGATTTCGGCGATAATCATAGCCGGGGCGGCAGGCTTTGCGTTGGGCAACGGCTGGCTCTTTCCCGGAACATATTCGCGCGGATACGCCTTTAAACGGGACGCCAAACGCGGACTTAAAATAATCACCGGGTTAATACCGGTCTTTATTATGGCCGGATTTATCGAAAGTTATCTGACGCGCCATACCGAATACCCGGATTCCGTTCGCCTGTCCGTCATTCTTTTCTCGCTTTCGTTTGTGATTTATTACTATATTATTTTACCTCATTTAAAACATCATGGAACATTATCCGAAACAAAAAATTGAATTTTATCGTCGCCGCAGTTTCTCCGAAAAGATGAACGCAACATTCGACTTCATACGTGAAAACTGGAAACCGCTGCTGAAGTACACCTTCTACCTTATCATGCCGGTCTGTTTGATACAGACTTTCTTCATGAACTCCTTTATAAGCGGATATATGGGTCTTTTGACGTCCGAAGGCAAAGGGCTGCCTTTTTCCGCGAATAATATCCTGGTCAGTTACGGCGCCCTGATGTTCTGCTCGCTGGTAGGTTCGGCCATCATTGCAGGCATGGTTTATGCGATGATGCAGACTTATGCAACGCGTGCGGACGGGCTTAAAGATGTTACGCTGAACGATTTTAAGGAAAACCTTATCAGGAACTTCTGGAAAATTATATGCATTTCCCTGTTTTTGATTTTCCTGCTTTCGGTGATTATTCTCGCAGCCGTTTTTTTAGCTGTTACCATATCCGAAGTTTCACTGTTCATCACCATTCCGATTTTTTTTATCTTCCTGTTGCTCCTCATACCGTTTGTAATGATTGTACCCGTATACATTTTCGAACGGGACATACGGTTTTCCGATGCAATAGCAAAAGCATGGAAACTGGGGACGGAAACCCTCGGAGGCATGCTTGCGCTCATGTTCGTGCTGTACGTCATTTCGTCCATAATACAGACGATAACCATGTTACCGTGGTACATCGTAATTATTGTCGGCAACGTGTTTTCGCTGATGAACGAATCGCAGATGAACCAGTCCGCCGTTTATAAATTCGCCGTATACATTCTGGGATTAATACAGTCCTACGGCATGTATGCATCTTCCACAATCGGAACGATCGGCCTTGCCTTCCATTATTTTCACGCACGCGAAAAAATCGAGGGAATATCAATAGAATCCAATATCTCAAACTTCGGCAATTTATAGGAAATGAAATTTCAGGCGGACACAATCGTATACGATATCGAAAAAATCACCCGTTATCAGGCGGACAGCCGTTTTGATTACAATTCGCAGCTGAACATGCCCGAATACTCGTGGTTCGAGATCGCATCAAAGTGGCTCAACCGGCTGTTAAATTACATTTTCAGCGGGAGATTCGAAGAAAAATATACGACACCCGTCATGATTGCGCTTTTCCTGATCGCCTTATTTTCCGTTCTGTTTTTCCTCTATTGGAAGCGTCCCGAACTTTTCATGCGCACAAAAAAGACCGCCGCCCAGTCCTACGAAACGGAAGAGGAAAACATTCATAAAATAGATTTCGACCGGGAAATTTCCGACGCCCTGATGAAAAACAACTACCGCCTGGCCATAAGGATGACGTACCTGCATACGCTGCGCATCCTCTCGGACGGCAAACTCATCGACTGGCAAATACACAAAACCCCGACGGAATATCTTTACGAAATCAGGGACAGAGATATTAAACTGCCGTTCCGCGATCTGACCACGCATTTCCTGCAGGTCAGATACGGCAACTACGAGGCATCGCCGGAACTGTTTGAAACCATCCGCCTTATCCGGGAAAAGATAAAGGAACGAATAGACGGGAGGAACGGATGAGAGGCAGCAGGCTTTACATATTATTCATGGGCGCGTTCCTTGCGCTTGTATTCCTGTTCGAATACATGTCCCCGCACGAGTTCGTGTGGAAACCGACTTTCAACAGGAAAGACCGGGAACCTTTCGGCAGCTACGTGTTCGACGACGTCGTATCTTCGTCCATTGACAGTTACACGGTCGCGAACAGTACATTTTATCAGATTTTTCAGGAAGATTCCACCGCCTCGCCCCGCGCGTTCCTGATTACCGAAAATGCTTTGCGGTTCACCCAAACGGATATGAAATATCTTTACAAATTACTCCATGCGGGAAACCGGGTGATGATTTGCGCGAGTTCTTTTCCATCTGTGCTTGAAGATACGCTCTGTATTGAAGTCGAATACGACCATTACCTGCCGCCGATAAACCGCTATATCGAGGAAGACAAAAAGAAAGACCGTATTTTTTTCGGCAGGGACATCCTTCATCCCGAATGTATTTATGAAGTATACCCCCAGATGCATCCCGTCCATATTATCCCCAGAAAAAACAGACATGTGCCTGATAAATCCGCCCCGAAAGCTGCCGGCAGGAATTTCCTCCCGGCGTGTGATTCCGCGGAAACACTCGTATGGAATGAAGATAACAAACCGCTTGCGATAAGGATATTTATCGGGAAAGGGGAACTGTTCCTCATATCCACGCCCCTGATGTTTACCAACTACGGCATGCTCGACGGCAGCAATGCCTCTTACACATTCCGCCTCCTGTCCTTCATGAAAGGCAGACCGCTGATGCGAATCGAAGCCTACGGCGAAAACTGCGACGAAGCACAGACGCCGCTTCGTTACGTACTCTCGGTACCACCCCTGAAATGGGCGCTCTATTCGATACTGATGCTGTTGATACTGTTCATGGTCTTCACGGCAAGGCGGCGTCAGCGCGTTATCCCGGTAGTCACGACCCCTCCCAACCGTGCGCTCGGCTTTGTGCAGCTCATAAGCAACCTGTATTATCAAAAACATGAAAATGCAGAGATGCTTAAAATGAAACGCCTTTATTTCTGCGCCGAAGTAAAGCGCCAGACGGGAGTAGACCTTCAGGAACGCCTCCCCGACGAAGCCGCCTTCACGCGCCTCTCGGAAAAAACCGGTATGGATGTGGATTTTATCCGCAGGCTCATCAAAAACATAAACATGGCCATGTACCGCTCGGAAGTATCCGACATACAGTTAAAACAGTTTATTGACGGTATGAATGATATTATACACGCATTGAAATCTTGAAAAATAAAACGATATGGAAGAAAAAAACGAAACTTTGGATTTGACACCTTTCACGGAAAAGGTAAATCAGCTGAAAAACGCAATCGGCAGCGTCATTGTCGGTCAGGAACGGGCGGTCGACCTGATACTCGCAGCCATCCTCGCACGCGGGCATGTCCTGCTCGAAGGCGTCCCGGGTGTGGCAAAGACACTGCTGGCCAAAATGATTGCCCGCCTCATCGACGCCGACTTCTCGCGCATACAGTTCACACCCGACCTGATGCCGTCCGACGTGCTCGGCACATCCGTCTTCGACATGAAAACAAGCGAATTTCGCTTTCATGCCGGCCCCGTCTTTGCCGACATCGTGCTGGTGGACGAGGTGAACCGCGCCCCGGCCAAGACGCAGTCGGCACTGTTTGAAGTCATGGAAGAACGGCAGGCCACGATAGACGGCATCCTCCACCCCATGAGTCCGGTATATACCATTCTGGCCACCCAAAACCCCGTGGAACAGGAAGGAACGTACAAACTCCCCGAAGCGCAGTTAGACCGGTTCATGATGAAAATAACCATCCCCTACCCTTCGCTCGACGAAGAGATAGAAATACTCGAACGCCACGACCGGAATGCCCGTCTGGCCAAACTGGAAGACATCAACGCGGTCATCTCGCGCGAAGATTTGCTGCAGATGTTCGACTGCGTCGAACGGGTATTCATCGAACGCTCACTGCTTCGCTACATCGCGTCCGTTGTGCAGCAGACACGCAACAGCAAAGCCGTATACCTCGGCGCATCGCCGCGCGCATCGGTCGCACTGCTGCAGTCGTCCAAAGCGATGGCGCTCTTGCAGGGACGTGAATTTGTGACGCCGGAAGACATAAAAACAGTCGCGCCGTTCGTCCTCCAGCACCGGCTGATACTCACGGCCGAAGCCGAAATGGAAGGACACACACCGCTCAAAGTCGTGCAGCGTCTGATCGAAAAAGTTGAAGTACCGAAATAACACGCCCCGTCCATGTTCCTGACCAAACGTTTCTATGTGGCCGGATTAGCCGTCATCGCGCTGTTCGTATCGGGCTATTTCGCCCCCGCCGTTTTCACGGCGGGGAAAGCCGTCCTCGCCTGCCTCCTGCTTGCGGCAGCAGCGGATGTCATCCTGCTGTGGCGGCGCAAAAAAGGCGCAGATGCGGAAAGATACTGCGCCCCGCGATTCTCGAACGGCGACTTCAACGATGTACGCCTGATTGTGGAAAGCACGTATCCCTTCCCCGTAAACATTGACGTTATTGATGAAATACCGGTCGTATTCCAGCGCCGCGACATACTTTTCAGGATAAAAATAAAGCCCGGCGCCCGCGAAGTCATCCACTACAAGCTGCGTCCCGTGAAACGCGGCGTATACGGATTCGGAAGGATTTTGCTTTACGTGACAACCGTTTCGGGATTGGTAAGCCGCCGGATAAAATGCGCCGCCGCGGTCGACATTGCCGTCTACCCGTCGTACGTCATGCTGCACCGCTACGAGATAATGGCCATACACAACAACCTGACGGAGCTTGGCCTCAAAAAAATACGGCGCATCGGCCATAACACGGACTTTGAATACATAAAAGAATACATAAAAGGCGACGACTACCGCACGGTAAACTGGAAAGCAAGCGCACGCCGCCATTTCCCGATGGTAAACATCTACCGCGACGAACGTTCACAGCAGATATACAGCATCATCGACAAAGGCCGCATCATGCAAAACGCCTTCCGGGGCATGACCCTTCTCGATTACGCGATTAACGCATCGCTGGTACTGTCGTTCATCGCCATACGCCGTGAAGACAAGGCCGGCCTCGCCACGTTCGCCGAGAAATTCGAAACCTTCATCCCCGCCGGCAAGCAGACCGGCCAGATGCAGCTGATACTCGACAGCCTGTACCGCCAGCAAACGACATTCGGCGAAAGCGACTATTCGTCGCTCTACGTACATATAAACAAATTCATCAACAAACGCAGTCTGCTAATCATCTACACCAATTTCGACACAATAATCGGCATGGAACGCCAGATTGAATACCTCCGTCAGCTGGCACGCCGGCATGTAGTCTTAGTCGTATTCTTCGAAGACACCGAGATGAAGTCGTTCGCCGCCGCACGCCCCACCTCGATAGAAGAATATTACCATCAAGTCATCACCGACAAATTCATCTTCGAGAAACACCACGTAATCGTCAAACTGAAACAGCACGGCATCTATTCCCTCCTGACCGAACCCGAAAAGCTATCCGTCAACGTCATCAACAAATACCTCGAAATGAAAGCGCGCGGCGTCATTTA
>JAITDQ010000047.1 GCA_031282485.1 Tannerella sp.
AAAGACTTAAACTTTCCATGCTCATGACACTTTCGTTATATGCTTTCATTTCTTCCGGTGTTAATTTGTTTGTTCTTAATATATCGTATAATTCGCTGATTGTTTCATCTTCTTTCATCTTATCGGGACACGCCTCTAACGTTTCTGCATGCTTGAGGGTGTACAACCAGAAATCTTCCTGCGTTTCCAACTCTTCTTCCTCTTTGTTGAACTTCGTTAAATCGACTATTATGAAATTCAGTTTGTCCGAAAATACCTCTCCCGTGTCTTCGTGAATCAACTTTATCCAGTCAATTACCGTTTCCTTTGACGCTTCGCCCTTTATCATCGGATAATTGACTGTCGCTACGGCATAGATTGCTTTCAAATCATAATTCCACGGTTTGCCTTTTTCTCCGTCTTTTCTTTTACTCCTGCGCTTTGGCGCCTGGTCGCGGATGAGGTAGGTGCTGTAAAAAAGTAACCTTTCCGCAAAATTCAACGGCTGGGCGTTCTGCATCTCGACCAGGATGTCTTCGCCGGTCTCGATCCGGCAACGTGTGTCGGTTATGACGATGTGCTCCGTCCGGGTCTCGCCGAAATGTTCTACGGGTAAAAATGTTACCTCCTGAATGTGATAACCCAGCTTTTTCCCTATTATCACCGAATTTAAAAAGGATTTCATCATCACGGCATTGTTGAACACACGCTTGAATCCGAAATCTGTCCTCGGATTGATGAATATGCCCAAACCTTCGCCGGATTTGCGCTTCTTCCCGCTGTTGTCTTTAGCTTTTTTTGCCATGATGCTCTTATTTTTTTGCCTGATGCAAAGATAATGGTTTTTCCTGAAATCACTGTCGGAAATGTCACATTAATCTGATTTTTTTTGGAAAACTTAAATTATTCGTTTAATTTTGTGCGCGTGTGTTGTCATTTTCGTCCATAAACATATTCAATTAATAAACATAATAAACAGATAATCCTTATGAAATGCTTTTTAAATAAACTGTTTTTAACGGCAATCCTGTTTTCATTGCTGTCTGTTTCCGTTACGGCGCAGAAGTATGTGCAGACTATTCGCGGAACCGTGTTCGAGAAAAATGCAAGAGAATCCCTGCCCGGCGCCAATATCGTGGTGCAGGCGGGCGAAAAACAGTGGGGCGCCGTGAGCGACGAAAAGGGCGAGTTTGTGGTCGAAAACGTGCCCGTCGGACGGTGCCATGTCCGTGTGTCGATGATTGGTTTTACGCCTTACGTTTCGAACAACCTTCTGGTGTATTCGGGAAAGGAGACTGTGCTGGAAGTGGCGCTGGAAGAAAATATTCAGGAACTGGATGAGGTAACAGTCACGCCTGAAATAGACAAGGAACAGCCGCTTAACAGGTTTGCGGTCGTCAGTGCGCGGATGCTCAGCAGCGAGGAGGCCGACCGCTATGCCGGTTCGTGGAGCGACCCGGCGCGAATGGTCGCTAACCTGGCGGGCGTGGCGGCGGCCAACGATTCGCGCAACGACATCATTATCCGCGGCAATTCCCCTACGGGACTGCTCTGGCGCCTGGACGGGTTCGACATCCCCAATCCCAACCATTTCGGCGCCCTGGGCGGAACGGGTGGCCCTATCGGTATGCTGAACAACAACCAGCTGGCCAATTCCGATTTTTATTCGGGCGCTTTCCCGGCCGAATTTGGAAACGCGACCTCCGGCGTGTTCGACATGCAGCTGCGCAACGGGAACAACCGGAAGCATGAGTTTCTGGCCTCAATGGGATTCAATGGCGCGGAACTGGGCGCGGAGGGGCCGCTGTCGAAGAAAACCGGCGCTTCGTACATGATTAACGGACGTTATTCGTTTCTGGAAATCCTGGAGGCCATGGGCGTCCAAATTGCGGGAGCCGGGGGCGCCGTGCCGAAATACCAGGATTTGTGCGCCAAAATCAATCTGCCCCTTCGCAGGGGAAATCTTTCGCTCATCACGCTGCTGGGCGCCAACCGGATTCACCAGCAGCCCGACATGTCCGACGAATCGCCGACGGACTGGGCGCCCGGCGACCAGGGCGCCGACGTGACGACCCGCAACCGGCAACTGTTTACCGGCGTCAACCACACGCACCGCTTCAATACAACAACCCGTCTGGAGAACCGGCTGTCGTACCAGTATTTCGGACAGAATCTCCGGCAAACGATGCTTGCGTATCCCACGCAGGAAAACGTCGGCGAAATAACGGGGGAAACAACGGAAGGACAGCTGAATTACAACGCAAGCCTCCACCACCGCGCCGGCAGCAGGAGTTCGCTCCAAGCCGGCGCCGGCGCGAACCTCTACATGACCGGACTGAAAAACGTCCACCGCGGAACGACGCTGCACGATTACGACGGTCAGTCCGTGCTGCTGAAGGCGTATGCACAGTGGCAGTACCGTTTCTCCGACGTGCTCGGTATGACGCCCGGCGTGTACGGACAGCTTTATACCCTGAACAGCGACTATTCCGTCGAACCGCGTATCGGCTTCAAATGGGATTTGTCGCCGGCGTCGTCCCTCAGCTGGGGCGGGGGACTGTTCTCGCAGTTGCAGCCGCGGCAGGTGTATTTTTATGAAGAAAACGGCGTGGTGAAAAACAAAAACCTGGAGATGAGCAAAAGCGCCCAAATCGTCCTGGGATACAATCAAAAACTGGGCAAGGGCATGCACCTGAAAACGGAACTGTATTATCAACATCTGTACAATATCCCCGTCATACCCGACACGCCGGAAGAATCCATCCTCAATTTCGGCGACGATTTTTACAACAGCTGGGATTATATCTTCGTGAACGAGGGGACGGGACGCAATTACGGGATAGAAATGACGCTGGAGAAGTTCTTCAGCCGGCACTACTATTTCCTGCTTACGGCTTCGCTGTACGATTCCAAATACAGGGGATACGACCGCGTGGAACGTAACAGCAAGTTTGCCGGCAACTATGCGGTCAATGCGCTCGCCGGCTACGAGTGGAACGTCCGGTCGCACCTGCTGTCGGTCAACCTCAAAGGCGCCTGCATGGGCGGAAAACGCTTTCTCCCGATGACGATGGAACACGAAGGCCTCGACGTGATTTACGACTATACACAGGCTTACCGGCAGCATCTTCCCGCCTATTTTCGCGTAGACCTGAACGTCAACATGAAATGCAACTACAAGCGTTTTTCCCTCGAATGGTACTTTGAGGTAAACAACCTGACGAACCACCAAAATGTGTGGATGAAATACTACAACGCCGGCCGGCAAAAGGAAGAATTTGTTTACCAGTACGGTTTCATGCCTATCGGGGGATGCCGGATTTATTTCTGAGAGTTAGGGGTGTATGGTATTGTTCGGAAATAAGTAATCTTTTTCGGTTACTTCGTTCCTAACCATAACATTCTCCGTTGTCCCTTCATTGTCAGCCGTCTGAATGGCTTCGTTTACAATGATGTGACCTCGTATGTATTTTGTAAAAATCGGTAGATTCCCTTTCTTTTTTTTGCAAAAATCCATACGGGATTCCACATTCACTCCGCGGGTGGAAATTTCTCCTGTACCCGTCGCAAGTTCGTAATCCGTTTTTACGGAAAAAGTCAAAACCACCGGAAGATACGCAAAAATCCGTTTTGTGACCACAGGGATGTCATCTAATTTTGTGCTGACATACTGATGTTTACGAATGAAGGAAAAGATAAACGGCCGTATATTCACCGGAAAGGAACTCGCCCTCCGGATGCGGGTTCAGCCATCGTCGAAACGGTGGCAGACGCGCGAAGTCACCCACCGGGAATATTTTAAAGCGATAAACATCGCCGTCAATTTTATCAATGAACACCTGCACGAGAAGATTAGCCTACGCGACCTGGGCGAGGTCGTTCATATCTCGGGGTTTCACTTTCACCGGATTTTCAAGGCGATACTGGGAGAATGCCCGGGACGTTATATCCAGCGGCTGCGTTTGGAAAAGGCTGCATCCAAGTTGACGACAACAAACCAGACACTGACGGAGATTGCGGAACAGACGGGCTATCAAAGTCCGCAAGCCCTGTCGAAAGCGTTCCGCAAATATTACGGTATCGCGCCTTCGGAATTTCGCAAGCGCCCGCAGGAATCGGAATTACGTTCTTGAAGATCCTTTTTCCCGCGTCATGTCATTTATTTCCCCACGGACACTTTCCGGGCTTTGCTTTCGTTGTGAAAACGGTCGACGGCCGTGACGGCATAACAGCAGGGCACATTGCCTGCCGGAATCGGACAGGACGGCGTGCGGGTGATGGCATAGATGGCCTTTGACCGTTCGATGTTCGCCTTTTCGCCCTTCCGGAAACGGTAAATCACAAAATAAACCGGTTCGTCCGGCTGTCCTTGATGCGAGACATCGACCTCCCACCGCAGCACTTGTCCCCGGCTTGTTTGCTCCACACGCAGGCGCTTTACCCTGTCGGGTTTCCGGTCGTGCAGGTCGCTGTAGGCCGGAATCAGCGCCGGATAACGGTGGTACAGGCGTTTCAGGCTGTCGGCTATGCCTTCGTTGTTCCACAACAGTTCGTTAGCCGGCCAGAAGATATTTCCCTGCACCCATTTCTCCATGCGCGACTGTCGCATCTTCTCCTTCAACTGACCGGCTTTCATGGTTCGCACCACATCCTGACCGATGTACAGCGGCGTCCTGCACTTCTGATCGTTCCACCACCGGATTAGCGTCCCGTAATCGGCTGACGAATGGCCG
>JAITDQ010000103.1 GCA_031282485.1 Tannerella sp.
CCTGTTTTGATCTGATGTTTTTCAAAGACCTGATGAGGTTTTTCCGCTTTCAGCAGATGAACAAATGCCGAATCGCCGCTAAACTCGACCGTACTTTCGGGTATTGTCATCACATTTTCCGCGCGTTTGAGGACTATTTCGGCATTGGCGCTGTATCCGGCGCGGATGAAGACGCTGTCGGGGACAGTCACCGCCGCCTTTATTTCAAACTGGATGGCGCCGCTTTTCTCTTCGCCTTTGGGCGAAACGTATTCGAGGACGGCGTCAAACGTCCGGCTTTCCAGCGCTCCGATCGTAAGTTTTATATGCATTCCCTCATGGATGCGCCCTATTTCCGTTTCGTCAACATAACCTTTGAATATCATGTCGTTCATATCCGCAACAGCCGCAATCGTCGTTCCTTCGTTGAAGTTATTGCTCTGTATGACGGAATTGCCCACTTTCACGGGGATGTGGAGAATCATACCGGTAATCGTGCTGCGTATCTGCGTGGTACTTGTCGCGGTTGAGTTCTTGGCGATGCCGTCGCGAACGATTTCGAGCGCGTTCTGAGCGTTCGCGGTCTCTTCCTTCGCCTTGAGATAGTTGGATTTGGAAACGTCGTACTCTTCAGCCGTCATGATGCCCTGATGAAACAGCTGTTCGTCGCGCTTAAAAGTATTTTCCAGCTGGTCGAGGCTTATTTTTGCGAGGTTAACGCGCGATTCGGCGCTGTTAAGCTGCACCATTTCGGGGATCACTTTCACGGTGGCAATGATTTCGCCGGTTTTCACATTTTGTCCGGCCTCTTTCATCAACTCGGAGATGATACCCGAAATTTGCGGTTTTATAAGGATTTCGTACCGGGGTTCGACATTCCCCGTTGCGACCGTTTTTGTCTCTACCATTCCCGTTTCCGGACTGACAATCTCGTAAACAACCGTTACCGGCTGAGCTTTTTTCCACAGAAAGAAGAATGTGCCCAAGACGGCCAGTCCCACAAATGACAGCAGAATAATCCGCATGATTTTTTTTACTACTCTGTTCTTCATATATATAATAATTTTAAATTTTCCATTTTATTCGTCGCGTATTGCATCAATCGCTTTGATTTGCAAGGCTCTCCAAGCAGGTATAAGTCCGGCAAACAGTCCGCATACAAGCAGTACGGCGGTTGCGGCGACTGCCGTCCCGATGTTGACGCCCGGATGAAGCATCGCCACGCCGTCGCTGTCGGCGGACGGCTGCGCCGACAGTATCCTGTCAGCCAAATCCAGCAGGAACACGCCCGCGCTCAGCCCAAGCAGTCCGGCAAGAGCCGTGAGGACAAGGCTTTCCGTCATCACCTGCGACAGGATGTTCCACGGCTTGGCTCCCAGGGCGCGACGCACGCCGATTTCCCGCGTCCGTTCCCGTATCGTAACCATCATGATATTGCTTATGCCGATGATTCCGGCCAGCAGCGTGCCCAGTCCGACGAGCCATACCAGAATGTCAATCCCGGCAAAAAGTTTCTCGAACATACCGAACTGCGCTGCAAGATTCAGGACGGCTACCGCCTGCGTATCGTCCGGCGAAATCTCATTCTGGCGTTTCAGGATGCCGGTGATGTCGTCAATCATTTGCTGTATCGGATGTCCCGGACGGGCGCTCAGGCACAGGAAATGCAGGATGTCGCCCTGATTCAGCGTCTGCTGCATCGTGCTGAAAGGCAGGAATACGGACGATTCCGCCCGTCCGCCGATGTTGACGCCCGATGCAATCTGTTTCACCACGCCCACGACCTGATAGTAAAGCCCGTTCACGCGGACATATTTCCCGCAGGGGTCTTCGTTTTTGAAAAGTTCTTCACATATCCTTGAACCTATCAGGCACACTTTGCGTTTTTCCTGCATGTCGATATCGTTCAGCAGGCGTCCGAAATGAAGATTCTGCCGTTCTATCCTGAAATATGCCGGATAAACGCCTTTTACATTGTATGTTCCCGACACCTGCCCGTAAACAATGTTCCTGTCCCCCCGGCTGCCCCATATAATGGGCGACAGGGCGTCGATGCCCGTCACTTCCTTCCGTATCGTTTCGACGTCGCGGTTACGCATTTCCCAGTAACGTCCCTTGTTGAATCCGTGATAAGGCTCGCTCGTGCGGTCGGCGTAGAAAAACAGGGAGTTGGTGGCAAACCCGTCAACGTTTTTGAATATGGAGTTTTTCAGTCCCCTGCCCGAACCGAGGAGGATGACAAGCATCAGAATGCCCCAGAACACGCCGAAACACGTAAGCAAACTGCGCGTTTTGTTTCGGGTGATTGTTACCCATATTTCTATCCATCTGTCTGTATCGAACATATCGTTTCGTTTTTTTTTATTCTGCTCTCATGGCTTCAATAGCCGAAATTTTTACTGCTTTCCGCGCCGGGAAATACCCTGCAAATACGCCTGCAATAATTAATATTACCGTAGAAGACAGGGCGATGCCGAGATTTACCACCGGATGACGGAACAGCGTCAGTTCCTCGCCCCGGTTTGATGCCGCCGGCGCACTGTTGGCGCCCGACAGGGTCATGATGTAATCAATGCCTTCCGTCAGTCCGATACCGGAAATCATCCCGACGTATCCGAACGCTGCCGTTATCAGTATGGATTCGAAAATAATCAGTTTCAGTATGGACGACGGTTTTGCGCCGATGGCTTTGCGTATGCCTATTTCGCGCGTGCGTTCGCGAACGGTCACAAGCATGATATTGCTTACGCCTGTGATGCCCGCCATCAGGGTGCCGATGCCGACAATCCAGATGAAAAGCAGGATGCCGTTCATCATGTTGCCGTACGTCCGCATGGCGCTGGCGGTGTTCCACATTCCGATAGCCGACCGGTCGGACGGGTCGAATTTGTGCCGTGCGGCAAGGCTTGCGCGAAGGCGCTGCTCAAACGCCTCGTTTTCGGCTTCGGTCGTCACGCCTTTGACGGTGAAAGACAGGTTGTAGAAGCCGCTTCCCTTGTTGTACAGTAACTGCGCCGTCGAGAACGGGATATATGCCGGCGAACTGTTACTCATATTTTTATCGTAATATATGCCGACGACCTGAAACATGATGTGCCCGCAACGGACATACTCCCCAAGCGGGTCGCGGTCGCGGAACAGCACTTCGGCCATACGCGGACTCAGCACGATGACCTTCCGTTTGTCGCGTATGTCCATATCATTAATAAAACGTCCCCTGCCGGTGTGGAACTGTATGAAATTGATTTTTGCATGGTCGGGAAAAACGCCGTCCGTCCCGCCGGTAAAATATTCCCGGTTATATGTCAGCGTATCGCTGTGACTGATTGTTGCGGAGCAGAGGTCAACTTCGGGGTGTTCCCTTTTGAGCATATAATAATCTTCATCCTTGAAAGTCAGCCGCCGGTTCGGGCGCATTCCCTTCCACGGTTTTGACGTGTAGCGCGGCCACATCTCAATGCGATTGTCCGCCATGTCGCGAAAATTGTACATGACGCCGTTTCGCAGTCCGTTACCCGCGCCCAGCAGGGCGACGAGCATGAAGATTCCCCATGCGACGGAAAAACCGGTCAGGAAAGTACGAAGTTTGTTTTTCTTCATCGTACTCCATATCTCGCGGAAGTTGTCAAAATCAAACATATACTTTTTCTATCAGTCCGTCTTTTACGTATATGATACGGTTTGTTGCATCGGCAACGGCTTTCTCGTGCGTGACGATAATCATTGACATGCCTTCGCGGTTTACGTCCTGCAGCAGTTCCATTACTTCGACCGTTGTCCGGCTGTCGAGTGCGCCGGTAGGTTCGTCGGCGAGTATCACCTGCGGTTTTGCGACGAGCGCCCGTGCAATGGCCACGCGCTGTTTCTGTCCGCCCGACATTTCGTTGGGCATGTGTTCCGCCCAGTCCTTCAATCCGACTTTATCGAGGTATTCCATCGCCATGACGTTCCGCTTTTTGCGTGGAACGCCCTGATAATAGAGCGGTAAAGCGACGTTTTCCATCGCGTTTTTGAATGAAATGAGATTGAATGACTGGAAAACGAAACCGATCATCCGGTTACGCAGCGTAGCGGCACGGCTCTCGCTCAAATCTTTTATTAACTGATTATCGAGGCGGTATTCTCCCGAATCATATACGTCCAAAATTCCCAGGATATTTAATAATGTACTCTTGCCGGAACCCGACGCCCCCATGATGGAAACCATTTCTCCCCGTTCTATGTCGAGGTCAATGCCCTTCAGGACGTGCAGGGGAGCGCCGCTGTAATATGTCTTGTTGATATCTCTCAGTTTGATAATCATTCTTTGTGTTATTTTTCTACCTGTCAGACGACAAAGGTAATGTTTTTTTATTACAAAAATCAATTGTCCATTAAAAAAAACGATTCACCGAACAGTCCCGTTTTCCAAAACATAGACCCTGTCTGCCGCGTTGTTTTTCCCGGCGCCGTTATTGCCCGCAACACCGACCGGTTCCCCTTTTTCTATCTCTAAACGGGGAATATTCAAAACTTCGATGCTGTCAAAACTTTTCAATTATCTTCTCTGAAACATTCCAGACGTTTATATTTTGTCTTCTCGAACTTCCGGCAGATATGATCCAGCCAGATTTTATGTGTCGCAATAAAAGTAACTCCAATGGCAGACATGACTGTATAAGTGGCGGTTTCGCCAAAAAGCCAGTATATAAATGCAGTAAATCCTGCCGCAAATAATATAATCAGAATGGGATACAGTTGACTCGACATGTCATACCCTTGCCAGTTATAGAAACTGGTTGCTTTGATATCAAAGGTTTTCTTTGAAAGAAGTGAAATCGAGAAAAATCCAAAGAAGATAAAACCTGTCGAATACAAAAATGAAGCAATTATTTGAAATAACTTAATGCCCAAAAACATACAGGGCAATGTCAATAACAGATATATCGAAGAAATCATGCATAACAGGCAGTATTTCGATTCTAAAATTTTCCTCAATGACACGGGAGCAGTCATTAATCTGTCCCAAAACAAACCGTTTATACCAAATGCAAAGACAGCAAAAATGTATCCGTAATAGGAGAAAACAGTAATAATAAAAAATTCCTGTAAAATGAAATTTTCTCTTATCGGAGAGAATACTGTCATTAGCGGGGGATATAAAATACCGAAAACACATATAAAAGACAGTATAAAAAATTGTCTCAAACGTTTATTGCGTAAAATTAATTTCAGTTCAAACAGCAGTAAATTCATAGGGCAATACGGTTCAATTCATCATACAAATCTTCTTTCAGGAGATAATACAGCATCAGGAAAAGGGAAACAGTCACGGGAATTTTCCTCTGTTAATTGCCATTCTTCATAAGAAAACCCGTGTTGCCTGCCATTTCTATCAAATACCATAACTTGTTCGTTTTTTTATTTGTTCTTCCCTCTCAAATCCTTTTCCAGAAACTTCTGATACTGCCGATACATAAAATCGTTAAAACAGGCGATATTACCGGCTGTACGCGCTTTTTCCAACGCCTGAATATAACTTGTCCGGCTGCTGCGGAAAACATAAAATACCGGCAAATCAAACAGCGCCAAAATGTAATTCATCAACAGTCGGCCTGTGCGTCCGTTGCCGTCGGCAAAAGGGTGTATGCTCACAAAGCGGAAATGCAGTTCAAACGCCAGTTCACAGCGTTGGGAAAAGGTTTTTGCAGCCGGTATTTTGGCGTTGATTTCACTCACAAGCGTTTTCATAAGCACGGGTACTTTGGCGCTGTCGGGAAAACTCCGCGCACCGGCAAACACGTTCAACAGCCGATAATCGCCCTTCGTACCGTCAAACTCGCCCAATGCCGTACTGTATGCGCTGCCCGTATTTTTAACCACCAGCGCACCGATTTCCCGTATCAGCGTTTCAGTGAGCGGTGCGCGTCCTTTTGCCTTATTCAGCGTGAAAATCAGGGCTTTCTGATGGTCTATCACCATTTGTTGCTCTGTAAAGGGTTTGTTTTTTGCCGGCATATCAAGGTCAAGCAGATTATAAACCTGCCCCTCTGTCAGCGTACTGCCCTCAATCGCCGTTGAATGCCAGGTAACGGTATAATAAGTGAATTTTTCCAAATTTACCTGCCCCTGCATTTTCTGCCTGTATTCTGTTACAAGCGTTTCAAGTTTTTCTATCTTATTCATAATGATACTTTTTCAATCTGTTAAACTGTCCGACTGTTAACCGCGTCTCTTTGTGCCTGACTGATACCTTTGCATAAATTCGGTTACTGCATCCTGAAATAGTTTTCCAGTTCCATCTTTGTCCCGTCGGTTACATCCCTGTCGTCCCTCCGGATTTTCCCCTTATCAAGTAAAATGATACGGCTGCAAATATCCGCAACATACTGTATGTTGTGGCTTGACAGCAGAATGGTCGCACCGTATTCGGCGTTGAATTTTTGCAGCAGCCGTTTCATTTCAATTTGCGAAGAAGGGTCAAGGAAATTAAACGGTTCGTCCAGAATCAGGAGTTTCGGATGCGTAATCATCGCGCCGATGATTCCTGTTTTTTGCCTGTTCCCCTTTGAGAATTTCTCGATATATTTCTTCCTGTGTCCCAAAATGGTATCGGCCATGAATTTCCCAAATTCGGCAAGGTTTGTGTCTGTGTTTGCCTTTGAGAGTCCGTACAGTCCGCCGATGAAATGAAAATATTCTTCCGGAGTAAGGAAATCTATCAGGAAACGCTCGTCAATAAAAGCGCCTGTCTGTCTTTTCCATTCTTCCGACAGGCTGACGTCTTTACCTTCAATGAAAACACTCCCTCTCTCCGCCTTCAGCAGATCCAGACACAAACGGAAAAGCGTTGTTTTCCCGGCGCCGTTATTGCCCACAACACCGACCAGTTCCCCTTTTTCTATCTCTAAACGGGGAATATTCAAAACTTCGACACTGTCAAAACTTTTCGATAAATCATTTATTTTTAACATAATCATTTAATTATCTTCTCTGAAACATTCCAGACGTTTATATTTTGTCTTCTCAAACTTCCGGCAGATATGATCCAGCCAGATTTTATGTGTCGCGATAAAAGCAATACCAATGGCAGACATGACTGTATAAGTGGCGGTTTCGCCAAAAAGCCAGTAAATAAACGCTATAAAACCTATAGCAAACAATAAAAACAGACATGGAAGCAGTTGACTTGAGATGTCATACCCTTGCCAGTTATAAAAACTGGTTGCTTTTATATCCAGCGTTTCCTTTGGAAAAAGTGATATATAAAAAAATCCAAAGAATACAAAACCAATCACATACAGATATGCGGCAATAAGTTGAAACAGTTTAACACCCAAAAACAGACAGGGCGACATCAATAATACATCTGCCAGGGATATTATGCATAAAAAGCGGTATTTAGACGCTAATATGTTCTTCACCGGCAGGGGACTTGTCATTAATCTTTCCCAAAATGAGCCGTTTATGCTGAAAGCAAGAGTAGCAAAAAAGCTTCCGTGAAGCGGAATGCAACCAATAATAAAAAGTTCCTGTAAAATAAAATATTCTCTTATCGTCGCACTTCTACCCATGAATGGAGGATATAAAATAAAAATGACAAGTATAAACGACATAAAAAAAACTTGTCTCAAGCGTTTATTGCGTAAAATTAATTTCAGTTCAAACAGCAGTAAATTCATAGGGCAATACGGTTTAATTCATCATACAAATCTTCTTTCAGGAGATAATACAGCATCACCATCATGGAAAGCATCAGGAAAAAGGAAACAGCCACGTCAAAAAAAGGATTTAAAAGGCTTATAACAAATAATATAAGACATACAAAGCCCAGACATACCGGATATAACAAAACGGCATAACCTTTCAGAAGCGCTTTCACAAATGCCGTCAGATAATTGTTAAACAGCAGCAAAAAGAGTAAAGTAACGGCGCCGGCAAACGTTAGCGTACCGCAAAGACCCAAAACGATTCCATAAAGCAGCCAGCAGCCCCATACCCAAAACTGTCGGAGATCCGACAAAATCATATACAGGATCAATGCTTTACGCGGCACAGGCAAGCATAAGTACGGGAAAACGGCAGCGCGTGCCGGCTTCTTCAAATAGGATCGCACGGAAAAGTCAAAAAGTATCAGCGCCGGAAGAACAAAGGCGGCAATACCTGACAAATCTTCTTCTGACAGAGTATCAATCACCAGATACAAAGGCATCAGCAAAGCAGAAACCAGCATAAGAAGGATCATCAACTCCCTTTTATGACCGGATTTTCTTTTTGCCGAAAGAAGCATCTGTCCGTTAATTATCCGTAAATATTGCAACATCAATTTTTTACTTTATGGGAAAAAAAGGTATATACCTTTTGGGTAAAAAGTATATACCTTTCGGGTAAACGGTATATACCTTTTTAGTAAACGGTATATACCTTTTTGGAGAAATGATTAGAACTTTTCAAATTTCAGGTTGTTCTGCATTTCTTTAAGGTCTTTTCCCGGACGGAAAACGATCTTGCTGCCTTTAATCAGCGAGGGGTTGAATTTGGCTGCCGTTTCGGCGCCTTCGCTGCCTACGCTTACCTGAAATGCACCGAAATCGCCTAAACGGACAATATTTCCATTGGCGAGGTGTTCTACCAGCACTTCGGTGAGTCCTATAAGTACCGCCTGTGTATCGGCGGGACTTACCGTGCTGCGCTGTGCGATTTCTTTACCTAACGCTTTGATTGATACATCGCCTGTGCTTTTCGCATTGGCGTACCATTTCTTGGGTTGCTGGGGCTGCAACGGATTTCCCCTTTCGCTTACAGTGAATTTTATGGCCATAACTGTTATTTTTTTTGATTAAACATGCGCAAAGATACAAAAAAATTTAATTTTGCAAATATTTTGTGAATATTTTTTTTAATTTCTTTCTATTTTTACATATATCCGTTCTTTTTCAGGATTTCACATATCTTCTCTTCCGTCTGTTTTGTCAAGAGACTTAATTGAGCGACGGTAAAACCGGCTTCATGACCGTTGATGATTACCGTTTCTTTTTCTTTCGCCCGACCTTCCGCAAGTCCTTCCGCTTTGCCTTCTGTACGTCCTATCGCTCTGCCTTCTGCAAGTCCTATCGTTATGCCTTCTTTCTCCGCATCCGAAAGAGCGCTCCGTTCTTTCATGGCGCGGTCGCGGAACGAATCGTAATATGCCAGCTGAGCCTTTGTATATCCCGCCTTTTCCGTGAAATGGATGGCTTCGCGG
>JAITDQ010000145.1 GCA_031282485.1 Tannerella sp.
GACAATGTACAGATGCGCGCCAGCGCCCTGGAAGCCGCCAAACGCGCCAAATTCAACAAGATAAAAGGTTCGAACAACCAAAACGGAACGATCACCTATATTTACAAACTGACATAATAAAATCACCCATATCCTCTTTTAATTTTTAATTTTTAATTGTATGAAAGCATTAGTATTCCTTGCTACAGGTTTCGAAGAGCTGGAAGCTGTCGGAACGATTGATATTCTGCGACGCGGAGACATTGAAACGATAACCGTTTCGGTCACCGGCGATAAAACCGTTACAGGCGTTCACGGCATCCCTGTAATTGCCGACAAACTTTTTGAAGAAACAGACTGTACCCTTTTCGACGCATTAGTGCTTCCGGGAGGAGGGCCGGGAAGCGAAATGCTGAACCGGCACGAAGGCCTGCGCAAAGCATTAGTCACGTCTTACGAAAGCGGCAAACTTATCGCTGCGATATGCGCTTCCCCGAGGGTATTCGGCAGCCTGGGACTGCTCAAAGGCAAAAAAGCAACGTGCTACCCCGGCATAGAACCGGAACTCACGGGCGCAACGATCGTAAACGAACCGACCGTGACCGACCGGAACATTATCACCGGCCGCGGCCCGGGACTTGTCATAGAGTTCGGATTTGCCCTCCTGAACTATCTCAAAGACAGCCTGTGCGACGTGGACGACGTCGCCGAAGCAATGCTGCTATAATATATAATGTATAGAGGCTGCCTCAAAATGGCCTGTTCCCGTCACTGCAAATGTATCTGTTCAACCGGATGAAAACATGTAATGCACTTCTTCCCGACGACTCTTTAGTTAAAAGAACACGTTGTTTTAGTTAAAAGATAACCGTATTCTAATATAAAGGAAAGGTAGTATTATCTTTGTGACCTGCATCTCATGACAGTCTGACTTAGGTCACATCATCGTGTGATGCAGGTCTCGGTTTAACGGGACGCAGGTCACATTTATAAGGGAAGGCGTGGTCTGAATCAGACTGTGCTTACAGTTAAACTAATAGAAGCCTATAACGAACATAAAAGATAACAGACTATGAGCATTTATTACCGCTTAGACGAACAGACGGATAATATGCACCCGGAACAAAACAGGAAACGGGGGCTGTATCCGCGCATCATCCGCAAGAAAACGGTTACGCTGCGGGAATTATCCCAAACGGCGGCCGAAGGTACATCATTCCACGCAATAGAAGTGGAAAGCGTCGGGCGACTGCTGATTGAAGGAATTGTCGAACAACTGCGCGACGGCAACAACGTCTGTCTGGATGATTTCGGGACATTCTCGCTGAGCGCCGAAACTGTCCGGCCGGCGCTCAACGTACACGATATCCGCGCGGAATCCATCCGCGTGAAAAGGATTGTCTTCAAAACTTCGCAACGCCTGATGCAAAGGCTCTCGGGCTTCCGTTTCGTACGCAAGCCGAAACTTTAATCGAAAAAGCAAGCTTTTATTTTGTATTCCCCGCCGCTTGCACTATCTTTGCAGCCGTTATTTGAAGGATTAATTATGAATATATTAGATTTGAGCGAACAGGAGATTATCCGTCGCAAAAGTTTGGAACAGTTGCGCAGTATGGGCATAGAGCCATATCCGGCGGCCGAATATCCGGTGGATGCTTACGCCGGGGAGATCAGGGAAAGTTTCAGGGATGAGGATGAACGGCGGCATGTCGTGATTGCCGGACGGATCATGAGCCGCAGGATTATGGGCAAGGCGTCGTTCATGGAATTGCAGGATTCGACGGGACGCATACAGGTTTACGTCACGCGCGATTACATCTGCCCGTCCGAAAATAACCTCGAACTTTACAACGTGGTATTCAAAAAACTGCTCGACATAGGCGACTTTGTCGGCATCAAAGGGTATGTGTTCCGCACACAGATGGGCGAGATTTCCGTCCATGCCGAAGAACTGACCGTGCTGTCGAAATCGCTGCGCCCGCTTCCGGTCGTTAAGGAAAAGGACGGCGTCGTCTACGACGGCTTCACCGACCCGGAACAGCGGTACCGCCAGCGGTATGTCGACCTGGTCGTGAACAGCGAAGTGAAGGACATATTCGTGAAACGCGCCAGAGTCTATTCGTCCATGCGCGAATATTTCGACACCAGGGGTTATATGGAAGTTGAGACGCCCGTGCTGCAGTCCATTCCCGGCGGCGCGGCCGCACGCCCGTTCGTGACCCACCACAATGCGCTCGACATCCCCCTCTACCTGCGTATTGCGGACGAACTGTACCTGAAACGCCTCATCGTAGGCGGTTTCGACGGCGTCTATGAGTTCTCGAAAAACTTCCGCAACGAAGGCATGGACCGTACGCACAATCCCGAATTTACGTGCATGGAAATTTATGTAGCCTACAAGGATTACAACTGGATGATGGATTTTACGGAGAAGATGATAGAAAAAGTCTGCCTCGACGTAACCGGGACGAACGAAGTCACGGTCGACGGGAAGACAATCAGCTTCAAAACCCCCTTCCGGCGCGTCACCATGACGGAAGCAATCAGGGAACATACGGGCATTGACATAACGGGGATGAACGAAGAACAGCTCCGCGACGCATGCCGGCAGCAGGGTCTGGACGTCAACGAAACGATGGGCAAAGGCAAACTCATCGACGAACTGTTCGGCGAAAAATGCGAAGCCGGTTACATCCAGCCCACATTTATTACAGACTATCCGATAGAGATGTCGCCGCTGTGCAAACGCCACCGCCAAAACCCGGAGCTGACGGAACGTTTCGAACTCATGGTCAACGGCAAGGAGCTGTGCAACGCCTATTCGGAGCTAAACGACCCGGTCGACCAGCTGGAACGTTTCCATGAACAGCTGCGCCTGAGCGAAAAAGGCGACGACGAGGCCATGTTCATCGACCTGGATTTCGTCCGCGCCCTCGAATACGGGATGCCGCCCACGAGCGGTATGGGCATCGGCATCGACCGCCTTGTGATGCTCCTGACCGGGCAGACGACCATTCAGGAAGTGCTCTTCTTCCCGCAGATGCGCCCGGAAAAGGCCGTTCAGAAAGACCGTGCGGAGAACTATGCCCTTCGGGGCGTGCCCGCAGAATGGGTTCCCGCGCTGCAGAAAGCCGGCTATACGACCGCCGGCATGCTTGCCGGGGCAAATCCGCAGTTAGTGCGCCGGTCGCTGTTTGAACTCGACAAAAAATATGACCTCGGACTGGAATTGCCTTCACTGCAGGACGTGGAATCGTGGACAAAGGAGGAAGGACAATAAACGGCAGCGCAAAAATGAAATTATTCCCCGGAAAAATAGCCGTCATGGGCGGAGGAAGCTGGGCTACGGCGCTGGCAAAGATTGTGATGTATTCGCAAAAGGAGATAAACTGGTACATGCGCCGGCCTGACAGGATCGACGACTTCAAACGGCTGAAACACAATCCGGCCTATCTGTCGAGTATCACGTTCGACACGTCCCGGATACATTTCTACGATGATATCAACCGGGTGATAGAAGATTCGGACACCCTCATCTTCGTCACGCCCTCGCCCTATGTCAAAGACCATCTTAAAAAGGTGACCTCGCCGCTCGAAAAAAAGTATATCATCTCGGCAATCAAAGGGATTGTGCCGGACGAAAACATGCTTGTGAACGATTATTTCTCGACATTCTACGGCGTGCATCCCGATAATATTATCGTAATAGCGGGAGCCTGCCATGCCGAAGAGATCGCAATGGAACACCTGTCGTACCTGACGATCGTGTGCAGGGACATTAAAAAAGCAAACACACTGTCGGAAAATATCTTTAAAACCCCGTACCTCAACAGTTCCTGCAGCCGCGACATGACGGGGCTTGAATACGTCTCGGTACTGAAAAATATTTACGCCATTGTGAGCGGTATATGCAGCGGACTGAAATACGGCGACAATTTCCAGGCCGTCTACATACCGAACGCATTCGACGAGATGGTGCGTTTCCTCAACGTCGTGCATCCCGTGAAGCGCAACATCACGAGCGCAGCCTACCTGAGCGACCTGCTCGTCACCTCCTATTCCACATTCAGCCGCAACCGCATGTTCGGGAAAATGATAGGCGAAGGCAACAGCGTTAATGCCGCCCGGGTGGAACTCGGCATGGTGGCCGAAGGCTATTATGCGACGAAATGTATTTACGAAATAAACGACCGCTACAAAGTGGAAATGCCCATACTGAATGCCCTGCATGCCATTCTTTACGAGCGCGAATCGCCGGCGGAACAGATACGGAAAATAACTGAAAATTTCAGGTAACACATGAAGGTATTATTAACTGTTAATATATAAAGAAATGAAATCTATTAGTTTGAACATCGACAAGGCACTGGGCGTTGTCACAAGGGAACAGGTGAACGCACTGGAAGCGGAAGTGAAAAAAGGAATGGAAATGTTGCACGGCGGAACAGGTAAAGGAAGCGACTTCCTCGGCTGGCTGCATCTTCCTTCTTCCATCAGCAAGGCGGAACTGGATGATCTGGAAGCAACGGCGGCGAAACTTCGCACGTGCGAAGTGGTTGTTGTCATCGGCATAGGCGGCAGCTACCTCGGAACAAAAGCGGTTGTTGAAGCAATAAACAACAGTTTCGACTGGTTGCGGAAAAAACGTGAAAACCCGGTCGTCGTTTATGCCGGGCATAACATCAGCGAAGATTACCTCTCGGAACTGCGCGAAATGCTCGAAGGCGTGAAGTTCGGCATCATCATCATCTCCAAATCGGGGACAACAACGGAGCCGGCAATCGCGTTCCGCGTGCTGAAAAAACTGCTTAAAAAGAACATCGGCGCAAAAGCGGCCAAAGACTGTATCGTGGCGATTACGGACAAGACGCGCGGCGCATTGCGTACGCTGGCCGCTGAAGAAGGCTATAAGACGTTTGTCATACCGGATAATGTGGGCGGACGTTTCTCGGTGCTTACCCCGGCAGGCCTGTTGCCGATAGCCGTCGCCGGCATCAGCATCCGCGAACTGGTGAAAGGCGCCGTCGACATGGAAAAGGCTACCCGCGCCGAAGTGCCGTTTGCCGAAAACATCGCCGCACTCTATGCCGCTACCCGCAACGCACTCTATGCCGCAGGAAAGAAAGTGGAAATACTGGCCAACTTCCACCCCAAAATGCACTACATCGGCGAGTGGTGGAAACAGCTTTACGGCGAAAGCGAAGGCAAAGACGGGAAAGGCATTTTCCCCGCCTCCGTCGATTTCACAACCGACCTCCATTCCCTGGGACAGTGGATACAGGACGGCGAACGTACCGTTTTCGAAACCGTCCTGTCCGTCGAAACACCCGCCGGCAAACTCACGGTACCTGCCGATACGGCCGACCTTGACGGGCTGAATTACCTTGCCGGCAAACGCATGGACGAAGTAAACAAAATGGCGGAACTCGGCACGCAGCTGGCTCATGTGGACGGCGGCGTCCCCAACATAAAAATCACACTGCCCAAACTGAACGCTTATTACACAGGACAGCTGTTCTACTTCTTCGAAAAAGCATGCGGCACGAGCGGCTACGTCCTCGGCATAAACCCGTTCGACCAGCCGGGAGTTGAAGCCTACAAGAAGAACATGTTCGCACTCCTGAACAAACCCGGTTACGAAACGGAAAGCAAAGCGATAAAAGCGAAACTGTAAAAAAAACGACATGGAACGAAATCATCATTACACCGGCCTTTCCGATAAACAAATCGTCGAAAGCCGGAAGATTCACGGGGAAAATGTATTGACCCCCCCGAAAAAAGAATCCCTCTGGGTACGGTTCTTCGGGAAGTTTACCGACCCGATTATTGTCATCCTGCTGATAGCGCTGGCATTGTCGGCAGGCGTTTCCTGCTACGAATATTTCTCGGGGCATGGCGCCGTCGGCGTCTTCTTTGAGCCGGCAGGCATCCTGACCGCCATTCTGCTGGCGACCGTAGTCGGGTTCTGGTTTGAACTGAGTGCAAACAAAAAGTTTGAAATCCTGAACAGGGTGAACGACGATACGCTGGTGAAGGTGATTCGAAGCGGGAATATCCGTCAGATATTCAAACGGGAGATTGTTGTCGGCGACATCGTCATCATGGAAACCGGCGACGAAGTCCCGGCCGACGGCGAACTGCTGGACGCCGTCTCGCTGCAAGTCAACGAATCGACGCTGACGGGCGAGCCTGTCGCCCGTAAAACGACGAATCCGGCCGGCTTCGACAAAGAGGCCACCTACCCGTCGAATCATGTAATGAAAGGTACGACCATTGCCGACGGGCATTGCATCATGCGGGTCTTCAAAGTGGGCGACGCCACCGAATACGGGAAAGTCTACGAAGGCGCACAAATCGACAGCAGTGTCGAAACGCCGTTGAACAGGCAGCTTGACCGCCTGGCGGATTTGATTACGAAAGCAAGTTATGCCATTGCCGGACTGATTATTGCCGGTCGTCTGGTTAGCTATTTCGTCGATGCGGGCGGTTTGCAGGTGACGGACTGGATTCAATTCGGCGGCTTCGTGCTGCAGACGGTGATGATTGCCGTGACGGTGATTGTCGTAGCCGTCCCCGAAGGTCTGCCGATGAGCGTCACGCTCAGCCTGGCGCTGAGCATGAAACGGATGCTCTCGACCAACAATCTGGTTCGCAAGATGCACGCCTGCGAAACCATGGGCGCCACAACCGTTATCTGTACCGACAAAACGGGAACGCTGACGCAAAACCGGATGCAAATTTATCAAACGAATTTTTACGGATACGACGGCGCCCTCTCGACCGCTACGGAAACCGGGAAACTGATTGCCGAAGGCATCGCCGTTAATTCCACCGCCTGGCTGGATTTCACCGACGACGCCAAAATCAACGCGCTGGGCAACCCGACCGAAGGGGCGCTGCTCCTCTGGCTGCACGAGAACGGCATCAACTACCTGCCCTTGCGGGAAGGTGCGGAAATCGTCGAACAGCTGACGTTTTCCACCGAACGCAAATACATGGCGACGGTCGTGCAGTCGCCCCTGTCCGGCAAAAAAATCCTGTACGTAAAAGGCGCACCCGAAATCGTACTGTCGTTCTGCAAAAACATTCCCGTGCCGGTAACGGAAATTCATGCGCAGCTGCTTCAATACCAGAATCAGGCCATGCGCACACTGGGATTTGCATATCAGGTGATTGAAAACGGCGCCGAATGTATCAGGAACGGCAAACTGGCGGAAGACCTCAACCTGACGTATCTGGGGATTGCCGCCATTTCCGACCCGGTGCGCAAAGACGTCCCCGACGCAGTCCGGAACTGTATCAACGCCGGCATCAACATAAAAATCGTCACCGGCGATACCCCCGGCACAGCGAAGGAAATAGGCCGTCAAATCGGATTGTGGAACGAAAACGAGCCGGAGGAACATCATCTTACCGGAACGGAATTTGCCGGTATGCCGGACGAAGAACTCCTGACGCGGATAAACGATTTGAAAATCCTCTCCCGCGCCCGCCCGATGGACAAGCAGCGGCTGGTACAGCTCCTGCAGCAAAAAGGCCAGGTCGTAGCCGTCACCGGCGACGGCACCAACGACGCCCCGGCTTTGAACGCCGCCCAGGTAGGCCTGTCCATGGGCGACGGCACCTCCGTAGCCAAGGAAGCAAGCGACATTACCATTCTGGACAACTCGTTCGGCAGCATATCGCGCGCCGTCATGTGGGGACGTTCGCTGTATCAAAACATCCAGCGATTCATCCTCTTTCAGATGACGATCAACGTAGCCGCCTGTATCATCGTGCTGATTGGCGCTTTCCTCGGAACGGAATCGCCGCTGACCGTCACGCAGATGTTATGGGTGAACCTGATTATGGACACCTTTGCCGCCCTGGCGCTGGCCTCTCTGCCGCCCAACGAAAAGGTAATGAACGACAAACCGCGTAAAACGACCGACCATATCATCAGCCGGCCGATGACCGGAGGTATTTTGAGCACAGGACTTATTTTCGTGGCAGCGCTGTTCGGCCTGATTCAGTATTTCAAACACGCCGATGTCACATCATTAAGCGAATTTGACTTCGCGGAATTTGGACGCAGCTTCTTCAATTTCAGTCCCGGAAACGGCCTTTCGGCATACGAACTGTCCCTGTTCTTCACCGTCTTTGTGATGCTTCAGTTCTGGAACATGTTCAACGCCAAAGCCTTCATGTCGGGCAAGTCGGCCTTCCACGCACTAAGCGCGTGCAAAGGCTTCCTGTCCGTTGCCGCAGTCATACTGCTCGGACAGTGGTTCATTGTCACGGCCGGAAGAGAAATGTTCAGCGTAGTCCCGCTCCAATACTCCGACTGGGGCATCATCATCGGGGTTACGTCGACAGTCCTCTGGGTTGGAGAGATAAAGAGGCTTTTCAAATAACCTATTTCTTCACCACTTTGGCAAATGTCCCGTTTACCCGGAGGAAATACAACCCCTGCGGATATGCGGACAGGTCAACGCAGTCGCTGACGACTTCCCGCAACAGTGCGCCCCGTACGTCGTATACTTTTACGTTGCTTTCCGCCCCCAGAAAGACAATGCCCGGCGTGGGATTCGGATAAGGCAGGACGGCAGTTGCAGGTGCCGGCGGAACGTTGCCGACAACATCCCGGTAAAACGGATGCAGTTCGAGGTTGCCGTCCATCAGCCCGAAATACTGTTCAATGGGATGTCCCCCGTTTTGCGATTTGACGGGTTCATCGTATGCCTCAAAGTAAAACGATGGAATATTATCGCGGGCAATCCATTCGAGAAATCCGTTCAGGTACCTCGCGGCCTTTTGCTGCGAAGGGATTTGAACGAAGCCGTCATCCACGCCATACTGCCCGCCGGAATAGGGAGAGCCTGTCTCGGTAAGCAAAACGAATTTGGAAGGAAATGCAGCCGCATGGCCGGCATACGTTTGGATGAGCGCAGCGGTCATTTCATTTTCGGGCGTCCTGTCCCACGTACCGCAGTAGATATTCACGCCGACGAAGTCGAGCCTGTCCAGCACGGCGCGGCTCCAGGAAACATCCGGTATGTCCGCACTTCCGACGGGGATGACGAATCCGGCGTCTTGCACAGCCTTGCGGACGGCGTCGATACATGAAACATGCGTAGCCGGAGCAATTCCCGCCAGGCTACATTCGTTGCCGACGACGATAAGGTCCGGCGCCGGCCCGGTTTCGAGTATTTGCCGCAAACCCTGTATCTGCGCGTTGTTCTCGGACGTGTTGTTGGTTACGTAAACGCCGATCATCGTCCGCAAACCCTGTTCCTTGGCAATTTTATTGATGTACGGGAGGCCATTGTTCAGCGTCCCGAAGGTTTTGACCCACTTTGTGAGCCGGGCAACGGGCGCCATTCTTGCGCGTGTCGCTTCTTCGGAGAGGGGATGACCGAACGGTTCCCCGTTGAGGGCAAGCGAGACGTTAAGTCCCCAGAACGGCGTCGTGAGTGGTTCGCGGGGCAGCCACACGAAAGAGGCCGGTGCACTGAACGCGCCCGACATGCGGGTGACAGCCTTGATGAGCAGCGACCCGTCGGAAGGTACGGTGAACGTCGTACCGGCGCCGTAAGTCTGTGCGGAAGCGGAAGTGGCAGGGTCGCTGCCGTCCTGTGTATACAGGATGACGCCTCCGTCCCGGCATGAGAGCGTGATACGCCGTCCCGCGTCCGCCAGTCCCGGGCGGATATCCGGTACGGGTGGTTGCGGACGGTTCGTCCAGAAATCCTCCCGGTTCACCGTGAGCGGCCGGCCGATGTATTTCCCGTTCATATAACCGGCGTTCACATTACTCCCGTCGATACCGCCGAACGCAGTCCGCAGTACGAGGTAAAAACTGACATTGACGATCGCAAAATCGCCCTGTCCTCCGGTAGTAATGTTTATCGAGAAATTGCCCGACGCATCAATAGCGTTCAGATAGTTATTGTTGTAAGGCTTCACATAATCGTCGCCCCACGAAGCGCGAAGCATCGCAATGACGGCGTATTGAGCGGCGTTATTTTCCGTAAGTTCGTCCCATACAACCCGCCCCTCGGCGACGCCTCCTTCTCCAATCGGCGGAATGTAATTGATGACAATTTCCGGGTCTGCGGCGCTAATCCGGTTCATGCCGGCGCAGAACAGTATTCCGACCATAAGGCATGCAAGTCTTTGAAAAAATGAATGTTTCATGATGATGTTTTTTTTGATGTTTATAATTGCTCACAAAGATAAAATGAACTTTGTAAATAAACAAATGAATTTATAATGGTTAGCGATGCGAAATTTTAACATGTGACGGTTTGTAGAGACACCCAAATTGGACGTTTCCGCATGTTCCGTCGGGACGGAATACCGGGGGATTGCCCGTTTCTACCAACATATTGTCTCTATCGAACTTATTTTAAATTCTGAAATTTACTGTAAAACAGTAAGATAAGACATTGTTTTTGTTTTATGGGGTACGAATTAGAGCGGATTTTGAATACCTGTTTGGCCGCTTCTGACTGTCATGCCCGAATGGTTTACTTTTAAGCCGCAAGGGTAGGCTTTTCTCCGCAAACTTCCAAAAAAGTCTTAACGCGGGAAACGGAAAGCCTCCCTTGGAAATAAATCCAAGGAAGGCTTTCAGAATCAGGGGATAAGCGGTGGTAGCCCCGTTAAAACTTGTAGGCCAGTCCTGCCGAAACAAGCAGCCTGTCCCATGTACTGCCGAGTTTGTATT
>JAITDQ010000214.1 GCA_031282485.1 Tannerella sp.
ATTATTCAAATATCCCTTTTGATTCGCAATAATCCATTTCACCCTTTACTACAAGCGAGATGTCGTTCGTATCATACCGACCTATACCGTCGGACAAGGCGTTTTTCACAACATAGGAAACCACTTCATCCTCATTTATTTCGACATCCCTGTCATCATCGCCTTCTTCAAAAAGCTCCATAGAATCATAAAAGTCGTATATCAAATCTATTATATAAATGATATCATCGTCACTCAGTTTACCTTTTACTTCTTCGGGCAGACTGTCTTTTATGAATTTAACCGCCTCTTCATCGTCATATAAAAAATCCTGTTCCATACTCTCATCTCTATTTAGTTTAAAAAAACGGCGCAAGGTACGAAGAATCCGGTTATTCGCAAATATTTTAACCTGAAAGTTTTCATTCGGGTGGGATATTTACGGAATTTCGTACCCCCGTTTTTTTTGTTATGTTCTGAAAACAAGGTCATGACCGTTTCTGTCTACCGTGATTGGCCGGCTGTTATCTATTTCGGAGCCGAGTATCTTTTTAGACAATTCGTTGAGAACGAGTTCCTGTATGACACGTTTTACGGGTCGTGCGCCGAACTGCGGGTCATAACCCCGGTCTGCGAGACAGTCTAATGCCGTGTCGGTAAATTTCAGCGTGATGCCGTTTTTCTCCAGCATACGTTGCGTATTTGCGAGCTGCAAGTCTACGATCCGGCGTATCTCCGTTTCGTTCAGCGGCGTAAACATGATAATCTCGTCGATGCGATTCAGGAACTCCGGGCGGATCGTCTTTTTCATAAGATCAAGCACTTCCCGTTTTGTTTCCGCGATTATCCGGTTACGGTTTTCAGCCGTTATTTTTTCAAAGTTCTCGCGTATGAGCAACGATCCCATGTTGCTTGTCATAATGATAATCGTGTTCTTGAAGTTGACGGTGCGCCCCTTGTTGTCGGTCAGGCGGCCGTCGTCCAGCACCTGCAGTAATATGTTGAACACGTCGGGATGCGCTTTTTCTATTTCATCAAAAAGGACGACCGAATAAGGTTTGCGCCGTATGGCTTCGGTCAGCTGGCCGCCTTCTTCGTAACCGACATATCCCGGAGGCGCGCCGACAAGACGGCTGGCGCTGAATTTCTCCTGATATTCGCTCATGTCAATGCGCGTCATCATATTTTCGTCGTCGAAAAGATATTCGGCCAAAGCTTTGGCAAGTTCCGTTTTGCCGACCCCCGTTGTGCCGAGGAATATGAACGAACCGATCGGGCGTTTCGGGTCTTGCAGTCCGGCGCGGCTGCGGCGCACGGCATCGGCTATCGCCGTTATGGCTTCTTCCTGACCGACAACGCGCTTGTGAAGTTCGTCTTCGAGGTGCAGCAACTTCTCTTTTTCGCTCTGCATCATCTTGCTTACGGGTATTCCCGTCCAGCGGGACACTACGTCGGCAATGTCTTCGCTGTCGACCTCTTCTTTTATCATTGCGTTTCCGCCCTGCATCTCGCGCAGTTTTTTTTGTATCTCTTCAATCTGCGCTTCTTTTTCTTTCAGTTTGCCGTAGCGAATTTCCGCCACTTTGCCGTAGTCGCCTTCACGTTCGGCTTTTTCGGCTTCGAACTTGAGGTTTTCGATGTCAATTTTATTCTGCTGAATTTTGTTAATCTGTTCTTTTTCGCTTTGCCATTTGGCTTTCTGATTCTTTTCTTCCTCTTTCAGATTGGCAATTTCCCTGTTCAGCAGGTTCAGTTTGTCGTCGTCTTTTTCGCGTTTGATAGCTTCGCGTTCAATCTCGAGCTGCGCGATACGGCGCGACACTTCGTCCAAAGCTTCGGGTACGGAATCGGCCTGCATGCGGAGGCGCGCCGCCGCTTCGTCCATCAGGTCGATTGCCTTGTCGGGAAGGAAGCGGGCTGTGATATAGCGCGTCGACAGTTGCACGGCGGCTATTATCGCATCATCCTTGATGCGGATTTTATGATGATTTTCATATTTCTCCTTCAGTCCGCGAAGGATGGAAATCGAATCCGCCTCGTCCGGTTCGTCGACCATGACCATTTGGAAGCGGCGTTCCAGGGCTTTATCCTTTTCGAAATATTTTTGGTATTCATCCAGCGTTGTTGCTCCTATTGCGCGTAATTCCCCGCGCGCCAGAGCCGGTTTTAATATGTTTGCAGCGTCCATGGCGCCTTCGCTTTTGCCGGCGCCCACGAGGGTATGTATCTCGTCGATGAAGAGGATAATCTCGCCGTCGGATTTGATGACCTCATTTACGACAGCTTTCAGGCGCTCTTCAAATTCGCCCTTGTACTTGGCGCCGGCAATCAAAGCCCCCATGTCGAGGGAAAAAATCTGTTTGCTTTTAAGGTTTTCGGGTACGTCGCCGCGGATGATGCGATGCGCCAGTCCTTCTGCTATGGCCGTTTTCCCGACGCCCGGTTCGCCGATAAGAATCGGATTGTTTTTCGTGCGGCGGCTGAGGATTTGCAGCACACGGCGTATCTCATCGTCGCGTCCTATGACCGGGTCAAGTTTCCCGGAGCGGGCGCGTTCGTTCAGGTTGACGGCATATTTGTTAAGTGCGCCGTAAGTATCTTCGGCCGACTGACTTGTGACCTTATTCCCTTTACGCAGTTCGTCGATTGCCGTACGGAGGTCTTTTTCCGTCATGCCGGCGTCTTTCAACAGTTGCGAAGCGTCGCTTTTTTCGGTAAGCAGCGCCAAAACGATATGTTCAAGCGAAACATACTTGTCTCCCGATTGACTGCTATAATCAATCGCCTTTTGGAGTATGCCGCAAACATCGCCGCTAAGGTAAGATTCGCCTCCCGTAACCTTGGGCAGGGATTCTATCCTGCGGTCCACATTCCGCATCAATCCCTGTTGATTGACGCCAAGTTTTTGCATCAGGAATTG
>JAITDQ010000233.1 GCA_031282485.1 Tannerella sp.
TGGTTGCCTCCAATATTCCATTCGGCGACACGGCCGTTTTCGACATGTCGTTTTCCAAAAGTAATGACGCAGCCAAACGGCAGGCCACGCAAAAAGTTCACAACTATTTTTTCCTTAAAGGTGTGGAAACGCTTCGTGAGGGCGGTATTCTGGCTTTCATCACCTCGCAGGGTGTGATGAACAGCCCGCAGAACGAGCCTGTACGACAATGGCTGATGAACAGTACCAGTCTTGTTTCGGCAGTCCGCCTGCCCAACAACCTGATGTCGGACAATGCCGGAATGGAAGTCGGCAGCGACCTGATTGTCCTGCAAAAGAACAGCAATAAAACATCACTGACCGCCGAAGAACAGGCATTTATAAAAAGTCGTACTCTTTCCAACGGCATAAACATCAACAATTATTTTCAGGATTTCAGTCGCGTGGTGCAGACCAAAAGTTTTGTCGATAAAGACCTGTACGGCAAACCGGGCATGATTTATCTTCACGAAGGCGGAGTTTAGGCTATGGCAGCCGACCTGTGGACAAAATAACGAGCCGACGTCGGAAGATTTGGAGGAAATCGGCGCGGCGCTGAAAGCGGTCAGGGAAGGCAAGTGGGACGAATTTGTAAAAACACATCCGCATGTGAGTGGGAAGCCCGAAAAGCCGCAGGAACCCGCTGTAATACCCTCCCAATCGTCCCAACAGACCACATCTGTCCCCAAAGTCGAACAGCAGCCTCTCATGACGCTTTACGACCTTTTCGGGTTTAGTGCAGAAGAACGTAAACAACTAAACACCAAAAAGAAAGGGATAAAGAAATCTGTCGCGACATTGAGAAAACCTGTGCAACTCAACCTGTTTGCGCAACCGCAGGCAAATGTACAGTCAAAAACAGGCGAAACACCGCAAACACAGGATGAAACGTCGAAACATTATAACGACCTCAAAGAAAAACATCCGAATACGCTGGTACTCTTATGAGTGGACAATAATTACAAAGTATTCGACGAAGACGCAGGTCGTGTGGCTCAAATACTCGGCACAATGCCTGTCAAAGTGAATGGAAAAGAAGAAATAGGTTTTCCTGCCAATGCCTTGGACACCAGTCTTACCCTGTTAGTCAGGGCAGGACAGTGCGTTGTGATTGCCGACAGACTGGAAACGCCGAAAATTTTGCAGCCGCAAGCGCATCCGGAAAAGAGAAAGCAAAGTACCAGCGCTGATAATACAAAACCCGTCTATCCTGTGTTTGATGCACGAAAAGAAGAACTGGACAGGCAACGGCAGGAACTGGAAAAACCTCGCCCATATTCCGGCATTTTGCAGGAACACCACAAACAGGGTTCACTGGTAATGGAGCAAAATGGACAAACCGGTTTCCTTCAGGAACGTTATAGAGACGACGTCATTTTCAAATCGCTGAAATTAAACTCTCTGCAGGAACAGAAAGCAAAACTGTACATTGAGATTCGCGACACGTACCACTCTTTATACAATTACGAAGCAAGGGAACGGAAAGAAAATGCAGACCTGCGGCAGTCGCTCAATCTGCATTACGACGCCTTTGTAAAACGCTACGGAAATCTGAACGACCGCAAAAACCTCGACCTTATCAAAATGGATACCGGCGGGCGGGAAATCCTGTCTTTGGAACATTCCGACAACGGCAAACTCGTCAAAGCCGATATTTTCAATCAGCTTGTAGCTTTCAATCTGAGTAAAATAACACAGGCGGATACATCCCTTGAAGCTCTGTCTGCTTCGCTCAACAAATTCGGCGAAGTCAACATCCGGTACATGCTTTCGCTTATGCCGGAAAAAAGTGCAGAAGAAATAATCGAGGAACTGCACGGGCGTATCTATTACAATCCGCTCCTTGGCAATTATGAAACATCCGACCGCTTTATTGCCGGAAACGTCATTGAAAAAGCGGAAGCGATTGAAAAATATCTGAAAGACAACCCTGAAAATGAGAACAGTTATGCCGTTTCCGAATCCCTTAAAGCCCTGAAGGAAGCCACGCCGCGCCCGATTACCTTTGAAGAACTTGATTTTAATTTCGGCGAACGCTGGATACCGGCCGGCGTCTATTCCCGCTACGCAGAACATCTTTTTGGCGTAAAAACCAATGTCAATTATGCTCCCAACAGCGATGAGTACAGTGTTAAGGCGGATTACCGTACCATAGCCATTTCAGACAAATACGCCGTTCAGGGCGAGTTCAGGAAGTACGACGGCGTCGCGCTTCTAAAACATGCCCTGCACAACACTACACCCAATATCAGCAAATCAGCAAAAGCCACAGACAAAGACGGCAAGGAAATTACCGTCAAAGTCAGGGACGGCGAGAAAATTCAGTTGGCAAACAGTAAAATAGACGAAATCCGTACAGGTTTTGCCGACTGGCTGAATATACAGTCGCCGGAGTTTAAAAATCGCCTGACGGACATGTATAACCGCAAATTCAACTGTTTCGTACGTCCCCAATACGATGGCTCGCATCAGACTTTTCCCGGACTGGACTTGAAAGCATTGGGAATCCCCGACCTGTACCAAAGCCAGAAAGACGCTGTCTGGATGCTCAAGCAAAACGGCGGCGGCATCTGCGACCACGAGGTAGGGGCAGGAAAAACACTGATAATGTGCTGCGGCGCGTACGAAATGAAACGCCTCGGACTGGCGAACAAGCCGCTGATTGTCGGACTGAAAGCCAACGTCCACGAGATAGCCCAAACATTTAAAACCGCCTATCCCCATGCCAAAATTCTCTATCCCGGAAAGGAAGATTTTACTCCCAAAAACCGCATGAAAATTTTCAATGAAATCAAGAACAACAACTGGGATGCCGTGATACTGACGCACGACCAGTTCGGCATGATACCCCAGTCGCCTGAAATACAAAAGCAGATTTTGGAGAAGGAGTTGGACAGCGTGGAAGAAAACCTCGAAGTCCTGCGGCAGCAGGGGAAAGACGTGTCGGCAGGCATGCTGCGTGGCGTCGAAAAGCGAAAAGAAAACCTTGAGGTCAAAATAAAAAACCTGACCGAACAAATCAAAAACCGCACCGACGACGTGGCAGATTTTAAGACGATGGGTATCGATCATATCTACATTGATGAAAGTCACCGGTTTAAGAACTTAATGTTTACTACCCGCCACGACCGCGTGGCCGGTCTGGGCAGTCCCGAAGGCAGTCAAAGAGCGCTCAACATGTTATTTGCCCTGCGCACTATTCAGGAACGCACCGGAAAGAATTTGGGAGCAACCTTCCTTTCGGGAACAACCATTTCCAACTCGCTGACCGAACTTTATTTGCTTTTTAAATACCTGCGCCCGCAAGAACTGGAACGCCAGAATATCAACACCTTTGATGCATGGGCGGCGGTATTTGCAAAAAAGAGTACGGACTATGAATTTTCCGTAACCAACGAAATCGTTCAGAAAGAACGTTTCCGGTATTTTATCAAAGTGCCGGAGTTGGCAGGTTTTTACAGTGAGATAACCGATTTCAGGACGGCCAAAGATATAGGCATAGACCGTCCGGCAAAGAATGAAATTTTACATAACATCCCGCTCACGCCACAGCAGGAAGTTTTCATTAAGAAACTGGTAGAATTTGCAAAAATAGGCGATGCTACATTGCTGGGACGTGCACCGCTTTCGGAAAGCGAAGAAAAGGCGAAAATGCTGATAGCGACCGATTACGCCCGTAAAATGTCGCTTGACATGCGCATGATTAACCGCAATTACGATGACCATATTGATAACAAAGCCTCGCATTGCGCCGCTAAAATAGCGGAATACTATCAAAAATACGATGCTAAGCAGGGAACGCAGTTTGTCTTTTCCGACCTCGGTACATACAAGCCGGGCGAATGGAATCCGTACAGTGAAATCAAGAGGAAATTAGTAGAAGACCACGGCATACCCGCGCATGAAATCCGCTTTATTCAGGAAGCAAAAACCGAAACCGCCCGCAAAGCGATGATAAAAGCGATGAATGACGGGCATATCCGCGTCCTGTTCGGAAGTACGGAAATGCTTGGAACGGGCGTAAACGCCCAGCAAAGAGCCGTAGCCGTTCATCACCTGGATTCTCCCTGGCGACCGTCGGATTTGGAACAGCGTGAAGGCAGGGCCATCCGCAAAGGCAATGAAATCGCCAAACTGTATGCAGACAATAAAGTCGATGTTATCATTTACGCAGTAGAAAAATCACTGGACAGTTATAAATTCAATCTTCTGCATAACAAACAGTTATTCATCACGCAACTCAAAACCAACAATATGGGTACACGAACGATTGACGAGGGTTCAATGGA
>JAITDQ010000305.1 GCA_031282485.1 Tannerella sp.
CGTGTTACACAGACAAACATAAGGCGCACTTTTCCTGCGCACAATTAAAAAATATGCGCATTTTATCCGCAAAACTGTTTGAAATACGAAATCATTCATTATTTTTGCGACCGGAAAAAATGAGCATGGATGCATAAATGATTGTTTACCGGTTCATTTACTTGTTTTAATATTAACCATATAAAATTGATATACAGGATGTCTTTGAAAATTATTGTACTGGCAAAACAGGTGCCGGATACTCGCAACGTGGGAAAAGACGCTATGAAAGAAGACGGAACCGTGAACCGCGCCGCTCTTCGTGCAATCTTTAACCCCGAAGATTTAAATGCTCTCGAACAGGCGCTGCGCCTGAAAGACAAGCATCCGGGTACGACCATAACCCTGCTTACAATGGGTCCCGGACGGGCGGCGGAAATCATCCGGGAAGGATTATACCGCGGCGCAGATGACGGCTATCTGCTGACAGACCGCGCTTTTGCCGGAGCTGATACATTAGCCACTTCCTACGCTTTGGCTATGGCTATCCGGAAAATCGGCGATTTCGACCTGATTATCGGCGGACGCCAAGCTATCGACGGCGATACGGCGCAGGTAGGCCCGCAGGTCGCAGAAAAACTGGGATTGTCGCAGATTACTTATACCGAAGAAATCCTGAACGTGGATAATCAAACGATAACCGTACGACGTAATATTTCGGGAGGCGTGGAAACGGTCGAAGCCCCCATGCCGATCGTTATAACGGTTAACGGTTCCGCCGCACCCTGCCGTCCGCGCAACGCCCGACTGATTCAGAAATATAAACGCGCTTTAGGCGCACAGGAAAAAACGGAACTTACGAAAGACGGAAAAGAATTGCCTTATGCGGAACTGTACGGGAAACATCCTTACCTGAATATCGCGGAATGGAATGTTGCCGATGTCAACGGCGATGTCCGGCAATGCGGATTGTCCGGTTCGCCGACAAAAGTGAAAACAATACAAAACATTGTATTTCAGGCGAAGGAAAGTAAAACGATTACCGGTTCGGATAAAGATGTTGAAGAACTTATCGTAGAACTTATCTCAAATCACACAATCGGCTGATGCGCCTGTTCAATAAAACTTTACAAATTTAAAACGATGAATAATTTATTTGTATATTGCGAAATAGAAGACGGCATCATTGCCGATGTAAGCCTCGAACTGCTGACGAAAGGCCGTTCCCTGGCAAACCGGCTGAACTGCCGGTTAGAGGCCGTCGTGGCGGGAAGCGAGCTTGACGGTATCGAAAAACAGGTAATGCCTTACGGCGCAGATAAACTGCATATCTTCGAAGATGACAGGCTTTATCCGTACACCTCGCTGCCTCACACCGCCATTCTGGTGAACCTTTTCAGGGAAGAAAAACCGCAGATATGCCTCATGGGGGCTACCGTAATCGGACGCGACCTCGGACCACGCGTATCTTCGGCGCTTAAAAGCGGACTTACGGCCGACTGTACATCGCTGGAAATCGGCTCGCACGAGGATAAAAAACAGGGTAAAACTTACGAAAACCTGCTTTATCAGATACGTCCCGCGTTCGGTGGAAACATCGTCGCGACAATCATCAACCCGGAGCAGCGCCCGCAAATGGCAACCGTACGCGAAGGCGTTATGAAAAAGGAGGTATACGACGAAAACCACAAAGGCGAAATCGTTAAATATGATGTAAACAAATACATTTCCGATACCGATTTCACAGTAAAAGTCATCGAGCGTCACATGCAAAAGGCCAAACATAACATGAAAGGGGCGCCAATCATTGTTTCCGGCGGATACGGCGTAGGCTCGAAAGAAAATTTCCAGCTGCTGTTTGAGCTTGCAAAAGTATTAAACGCCGAAGTAGGAGCTTCGCGCGCCGCCGTCGACGCGGGATTTTGCGACCACGACCGCCAGATTGGGCAAACCGGTCTGACGGTAAGGCCAAAACTCTACATCGCATGCGGCATATCGGGACAGATACAGCACATCGCCGGCATGCAGGAAAGCGCTCTCATTATTTCAATCAATAACGACCCCGCGGCGCCAATAAATACGATCGCCGATTATGTGATTACCGGTACGATAGAAGAAGTGATCCCAAAAATGATTAAATATTATAAGAAAAACAGTAAATAAAAAGTCATGCCAAATTTTTATACAGACACCCCGTCATTGAAACATCATTTGCATCATCCCCTGATGCGGCGCATTGTGGAACTGAAGGAACGCGACTTCAGAGATAAGGATGCGTTTGATTATGCTCCCGCAGATTTTGAAGATGCGATGGACAGCTATGAGAAAGTGCTCGAAATCGTCGGCGAGATATGCGGCGAGATTATTGCTCCGAACGCGGAGGATGTTGACCATGAAGGCCCCGTCGTCTCCGGCGGACGCGTCACGTATGCCGAAGGAACGCAGAAAAACTTGGATGCCGTGCGCAAAGCCGGACTTATGGGAATAGCCATGCCCCGACGTTACGGCGGCCTCAACTTCCCCGTCGTCCCTTACATAATGGCGGCGGACATGGTATCGCGTGCCGACGCAGGTTTTGAGAATCTGTGGGGATTGCAGGACTGCGCCGAAACGCTCTACGAATTTGGAAACGAAGACCAGCATCAGCGTTATATCACACGCGTATGCGCCGGCGAAACAATGTCGATGGACCTCACCGAGCCGGATGCGGGCAGCGACCTGCAGGCGGTCATGTTGAAGGCCACTTACGACGAAGCGGAAGACTGCTGGCGTCTGAACGGCGTCAAACGGTTTATCACAAACGGCGATTCCGATATTCACCTTGTCCTTGCCCGTTCGGAAGAAGGGACGAAAGACGGGCGCGGCCTGTCGATGTTCGTCTACGACAAAAGAAACGGCGGCGTCAGCGTACGCCGTATTGAAAACAAGCTGGGTATAAAAGGTTCCCCCACCTGTGAGCTTGTATACCGCAACGCGAAAGCGGAACTCTGCGGCGAAAGGCGTCTGGGGCTGATAAAATATGTCATAGCGCTCATGAACAACGCACGCCTTGGTATAATGGCGCAGGCGGTCGGAATATGCGAAGCCGCATATCGCGAAGGATATAAATACGCCTGCGAACGTCACCAGTTCGGCAAAGCGATTATCAACTTCCCCGCCGTATACGAAATGGTTGCCTTAATGCGCGCCCGCACGGACGCCTCAAGAGCCATGCTGTACGAAACGGCAAGATTCGTCGATATATACAAAGCCCTGGAGGATATCGCCCGCGAACGTAAACTCACGCCGGAAGAACGCCGGGAACAAAAGGAATACGCCAAACTTGCCGACGCTTATACGCCCATGGGTAAAGCCATGAGTACGGAGTATGCCAATCAGAATGCCTACGACGCCATACAGATACACGGCGGGTCGGGTTTCATGAAAGATTACACCTGCGAACGCCTCTATCGCGACGCACGCATAACAAACATCTACGAGGGAACGACACAGTTGCAGGTTGTAGCCGCCATACGCCACGTCACCACAGGCACATACCTGAGCCGTTTACGTGCGTACGAAGCGCTCGAATACAAACCGGAACTTGAAAGTTACAGGAAACGTCTGACGGAGATGACCGATACGTACGAAAAATCAGTCGCAACCGTCACCGAAGCGAAAGACAGCGAGTATCTTGATTTCATGGCGCGCCGCCTCGTCGAATCCGCCGCCCACTGCGTACTCGGATACCTGTTGCTGCAAGATGCGAATAAAGATGACGCCTTCCTGAAATCCGCCGATGTCTACATCAACTACGGCGAATCGGAAATTCATAAAAACATGGATTTCATATCCAAATTCAACCCCGATAACCTGAGTTCGTACAGGCAGGAACAAAACTATACGCTCGACGCAAGTTTGTGATCATTGCCGGCGACGATATAATATCCGTAGAGACAGGGCGCATGTCCTGTCTCTACATTTTTTTTAATCACAATAAACCCCGGCATCCGGGTCACGCCGCAAGGTGTCGAGCATTTTTATCTGTTCCGGCAGGATACGGTCTAACGATAAGGGAGGCAGGCTGTCCAATGCAAAAAAGCCTTTATCAAGAATATCGAAAGTCAGGCTGTCCTCACCTCCGGTTATCTCACAGAGAAAACAAAACTTATAAATATAGAACGGACTGGCAGGATGATTATAGCAGCGCTTGTCGAGCACGGCCAGCAAGCGGATTACACGCACATCAAACCCCGTTTCTTCCTTAGCTTCCTTGATGACAATCTCCGTCGGCGTGAATCCCACATCCGACCATCCGCCCGGCAAAGACCAGCGCCCGTCGGCCTTTTCCCTGACCAGCAAAATTTCGTCCCGACTGTTGAAAATAACGGCGCGTATGTCCACTTTCGGCGTGACATATTCCTTTACCGGATGATAATCCGCCCGGATATCTTCCTCTTTCGCGCCGCTTACAATAGCCGTTATGCGGTCGCTTATCGCGATGAGCTCCTTGCTGCGGTCTATCTCATATTCATTTACGGAATACGCAAGCGCAGTCTGCGACACGGCGCGGATACGCTGCGCAATAGTTATAAGTTCGTTCCCTTTACTTTGCATTTTATAAAAATCGAATTACAAAAACGATGCGAAAGTATATAAAAATTTCGGATATTATCCTGTTTTCCCCCGGTAAAAAAATCTTTTTCATCGCATACGCTTGTAAAACTTAAATTTTTCATGTACGTTTGCGCCGGATACAGATATAAACATACATGAATACAGAAAAAGTAAAATGCCTTATTATAGGGTCTGGGCCGGCAGGATATACGGCGGCGATTTATGCGTCGCGGGCAAATCTTAGTCCCGTTTTATATGAAGGAATAATGCCCGGCGGACAGCTTACGACGACGACCGACGTCGAGAATTTCCCCGGATACCCGGACGGCGTCGACGGGGTTACGATGATGGAGGATTTCCGCAAGCAGGCAATCCGGTTTGAAGCCGATATAAGAAGAGGCGTTGCTACGGGTGCCGACCTGTCGTCGCAGCCTTTTAAAATAACGATTGACGGCGAAAAGGTAATAGAGGCGGAAACGCTTATTATCGCTACCGGCGCGACGGCAAAATATTTGGGTCTGCCGGACGAAAAGAAATATGCCGGAATGGGCGTTTCGGCATGCGCTACATGCGACGGCTTTTTCTACCGCAGGAAGGTCGTTGCCGTAGTGGGCGGCGGCGATACGGCCTGCGAAGAGGCCGTTTACCTCGCCACGCTTGCCCGCCAAGTCTACCTGATTGTACGGAAATCTTTTTTGAGAGCTTCCAAGATCATGCAGGAAAAAGTTTTTAAAACGGATAACATTAAAGTTTTATTCGAGCATAATGCTACCGGGCTTTTCGGGGAAAAGGGGGTTGAAGGCGTTCATCTCGTACGGCGCATGGGCGAACCGGACGAAGAAAAATATGACCTCGCCATAGACGGTTTTTTCTTAGCCATAGGCCACACGCCAAACACGGACATATTTAAGAAGTGGATAACGGTCGATGAATACGGATACATCGTCACC
>JAITDQ010000309.1 GCA_031282485.1 Tannerella sp.
AGCTTTTCAGCAGTATTTACATTATCGGTACGGGGTTGTCGATCACGGTGGTGATGGCGCTGTCGATTGTCTTTTACATCAAGATTGCCAATATCTATCCCGAAACGAACCGCGACCGCCTGCTGGTTGTCGTCCGGGCAGTGGAAAAGAAAAAAGACGGTAAAGGCCGGATACTCGCATATCTTTCACCGAAGACCGTGGAGACTTGCTTTACCTCCCTGAAAAGCGCAGAAGCCGTCAGCATTGAATCCATAAACTATGATAAAAACTTTTTCATACAAACGGACGGAACAGAAGAACAACTGCCCGTCTCACTGAAGTACGTTGATGAAAACTTTTGGACGGTATTCACTTTCCGTTTCATTAACGGAAAGCCCTTTACCCAAGCTGATGTACAGTCCGGTATCCGAACGGCGGTCATTAGTGAATCGCTCGCCCGTCGCCTGTTTGGAACAACCGAGGCCACAGGCCGCACACTCAGCCTGAATTTCAATACATTTCAGGTATGCGGCGTGGTCAGGGACGTATCTTTCCTTACCGAACAGACTTTTGCGCAGTTGTGGCTGCCCTATCCTCTTAACCCCCATTATCAATTAACGTTCACAGGTGACCAAACAGTAGGCCAATTACGGGTTTACATCCTCGCTCCCTCGACGGACAAAATAAACGCGGTCAAGCAGGAAACGGCAGATAATATCGACCGGTATAACCGGACATTGAAAGACGTTGAATTTAGCATATTCGGACAACCCGACACCCATTGGCAATCCGTCATACGGTCGGGAAAATCGGAAGTGAACATTCACCAAATCGTGTTGAGATACGTATTGATACTCTTAATCCTGCTGTTGATACCGGCGGTCTGTCTGTCGGGAATGACCCATTCGCGGATGGAACGCCGGATAGCAGAAACGGGTGTACGCCGTACATTCGGTGCAACCGTCGCCAACCTGATGACGCAGATTATCACGGAAAACCTGTTGTTCACGTTGTTGGGAGGAATAGTCGGACTGCTGTCTTCCTACGCCGTAATCCTGCTCGGACGGGGTTGGATTACGCGAGTAATCGGACAGGCTTCGTCGCTGCCCGATAATGTCGATATTGTATTCTCACCGTCCATGCTGCTGAATATGCCTGTATTTACAATCGCTCTGCTGATTTGCTTTCTGCTTAACCTGCTTTCGTCGCTGATACCGGCTTGGCAACATTCACACCGCGAGATTGTTCATTCGTTAAACGCTAAACTATAAACCGTCATGATAAAACTTATATTGAAACAAATCATCAACCGGAAACGAAGTAATGGTTGGATTATCGTAGAATTGCTGTTGGTATTCTGTATGGTTTGGTATATTGCCGACTATCTGTTTGTCCTTAACTACAACCGGAATATTCCCGACTACCGCGACCTCGACCATGCTTGGAAAATAAACATAGGGGAATACCCCGACAATCATTCCCGATACCGTGCAGACGAGAATACCGGTGAAGCGCGTGAAGCCAACTTCGGCCGCATACTCCGTACCTTGCGGGATTATTCCGGTATAGAAGCCGTTACCGTGTTGAACCCATATTGTGAACCTGCTTCAAACGGGTCTTTATCAACAGGTTTATACCGCGCAAAAGATACTACCCGGTTTATTACCGGACAACAGATTATGATAGATCCGCGCGAAGATTTCTTCCGTGTATTCGGATACACGAGTAACAAGGGTAAACAATCCGTTTCCACACAGGACTTCGACGTCAATAATCCCAAAGGCATTGTTCTCAGCCAAATGTATGCCGACAGCCTGTTCCCGGAAAGCTCTGCCGTCGGGCAAGAAGTCTCTTTCGGGAATGGTGAATACTATACCGTAACCGGTGTAATTGATGATGTCAAACGTTTCGATTACCTGCGACCGCAAAGAATGTTTTACCTGTTTACCTACCGTTGGAGAGCGAATAACCTGAACGAGGCAATAATAGCCGTCCGCAGCCGGGCGTCATGGGGGAAATCATTCGCGGAAAGTTTCAAAAAAGAAATGAGAAACCGCCTGCGAACAGGGAATTTTTACCTGAAAAGCGTTGTCCCGTACACCCGGATAGACACCGATACAAAAGACAATGCCGGTATCAGCAATGACATCCGCATCCACATATCCCTGATGATTTTTTTCCTGCTGAACATCCTGTTATGCGTAATGGGTACGTTTTGGCATCGTGTCAACACCCGCTGGGAAGAAATCGGGATACGCAAAGCCGTGGGTTCGAGCGCACGCAGCATCCGCAGCATCCTGTTTGCAGAAGGTCTGCTTCTGCTGACCTTCGCCATGCTCCCGGCGATGCTGATAGAATACCATTTCGTCCGCGCCGGATTGATAGAGACATTGGGACAAAACAGCCAAAATACCGGCATGTACCTGCCCGACCGCACACATCTCCGTTTCCTTATCACCAACGGCATCACCTGGCTGACAATGGCTGCGGTCATCATTACTGCTATTTGGATTCCGGCACGGCGGGCGGCGGCGTTGCCTCCGGCCGAAGCGCTACACTATGAATGAATTAAAAATTAAAAATTAAAAGTGGGGGAGTGGGGATGAATATGTATTTTCAATCATTTACAAAACACTATTTGTCCTGTTTAATGTTTAGTTGTTTAGTTTTTCTTTGGGTGCTATAACGTTTTGTATGGGTCGATCAGGGAGCGGGTGTATGTTCTAACGTCCGGAGAATAACATGAAACGTCGTCGGGATTCCCACACGAGACGTTATAGGGCTAACAATTACGCGCCTTTTCCGGCAGTCGTGTAATACTTTAACATCTTTTTTATCCCATATTGTTTTTTGTTTACAATAATAACCCGTATATTTGGCTTCTCAAAAAAACTGTCTCCTTAAAAAATGGAACAAATAAAAAAAATACTGTCTTCATACACGACAACGATTATACTGTTAATCGTTTATGCCGCCGGCCTGGCGACGGCTACGTTTATCGAAAAAGCGCACAGTTCGGCGTTAGCGAAAGTCCTGATATATTATTCTCCCGTCTTTTTCCTGTTGCAATTCCTGCTGGTGGTGAACTTTCTTTTAATCTTCATCAAATATCGTTTCTACAAAGCGGGCAAATGGGGGCTTGTTGCGATTCATTTCGCGTTCATTATCATCCTGTCGGGGGCGTTCATATCGTATCTGACGGGGATAGAGGGCGTGTTGCATTTGCGCGAAGGCGAGCGAAGCCGCGAGATTGTGGCGCAAACCAGCCACGGACAGCAGGTACACCCACTGCCCTTCGACGTGGAACTGGTAAAATTCATGCTGAAACGTTATCCCGGCTCCATGAGTCCGTCGTCCTACGAAAGCGAACTGCTGGTACATGTGGACGGGAAGGTGCGCCGGGAGAAGGTTTTCATGAATAATGTGCTCGACGTAAAGGGGTACCGTTTTTTTCAGGCTTCGTACGACCCGGACGAAAAAGGTTCCGTCCTGTCGGTAAATAAAGACACGGCAGGCCGTAACGTGACGTATACGGGCTATGCGCTGCTGCTTTTGGGCTGCATACTGTGCATAACCGCAAAGAACGGACGCATACGCACCTTATACCGCCGGCTTAAACAGCGGGAAACCGCTTCCGGCGTATTCGTCCTTTTGCTGCTGACAGCCTGCCCTGCGGTAGTTACGGCAAACGACTTCACGGACAATATGAGTGAAACGATACAGTATCTCTATATAGCGCCGGAGCACGCAAAGTTATTCGGCAGCCTGCCCGTTCAAACCGTGACGGGGCGGATTGTTCCCGTGAATACGTTTTCATCGGAGATTTTACGCAAGCTGCATAAAGATACCGGGTTCGGGAAGATGAACTCCGACCAGTTTTTACTCAGCGTGCTTGCCTACCCCGAGATGTGGATGTATGTCCCGCTGATTGATGTTCCGGATAAAAACTTTGCCCTTTATTTCGGCCTGACGCAAGGCCGCTGCGCTTTCATCGAGCTTTTCGATTCAAACGGCGATTATAAATTACAGGAGAAACTCGAGGCGGCTTACCGGGAAATGCCCGGTAAACGGACGGCTTTCGATAAGGCTTTGATAAAGTTCGACGATAAAATCAACGTATTCAACCAGCTGATAAACCGGCAACTGATATGTCTATTCCCCAAACCGGACGACCCGGCTCAAAAATGGTACGCGCCCGGCGATGATTTATCCGCCTTTACGGACGACGATTCCACGTTTATCGCAAACGTTTTTGCCGGTTATATAACGGAAGTTCGCGCCGCCGTCAAATCGAACGACTGGGACAAAGCCGGCGAATTGCTGAAAATGATTTCCACCTGTCAGTACAAAAACAACAATGTGCCGGGATTGACGCCGGATGCGATTGCGCTGGAACTGCGATATAACCGGATGGACGTCTTCCGGTGGTGCAAAACCGGATACCTGACGTTGGGGGGCGTGCTGTTGCTGTTTTCTTTCGCGCTGATATTCACGGAGAATCGCCGGCGGCAGCTACGGTGGATCATCCGTATTCTGGGAATAATCGTACTGATCGTATTCCATTTCCAGATGATGGGAATGGGTCTGCGCTGGAAAATAGGCGGACACGCGCCCTGGAGCAATTCGTACGAAACAATGGTGTATGCGGCCTGGGCAAGTGTTTTTGCAGGGTTGATGTTCGTACGCCGCAGTCCGCTGACATTCGCCCTGTCGACACTTTTTGCCGGGGTTATCCTGTTCGTTTCAAGCCTGAACTGGATGGATCCGCAAATCAATCCGTTAGTGCCCGTACTCAAGTCTCCGTGGTTGATGTTCCACGTTGCTATCATCATGTCGGCATACGGATTCTTCGGCGTAAGTTTTTTAATCGGGCTGACGAACCTGACCATAACGGGCATCGCCCGCAAAAATAAACGGCCGTCATACAGCAACCCGATTCGGGAATTAAGCATCATCAACGAGATTTCGCTAAACATCGGACTTATCCTGATGACTGCCGGCACATTCATGGGCGCCGTATGGGCAAACGAATCATGGGGACGTTACTGGGGTTGGGATCCAAAAGAGACATGGGCGCTGATAACCGTCGTCGTATACGCCATGGTAACACACCTCCACCTGCTCAAGAAGTGGAACAGCCTGTGGCTTTTCAACCTCTGTTCCGTGCTTGCCTTCGCATCTGTCCTGATGACCTGGTTCGGCGTCAATTATCTCCTGAGCGGCATGCATTCGTATGGATAAAAATAACAATATATGTTGCTTTTACGGAAAAAGAATGTACTTTTGTGCAACAAACAAATTTATTTATTATGAAAGTATTAATTGACATACCCGACGCAAAGGCGCCATACTTGATGGATGTGCTGCAGCATATTTCATACGTGAAAGCCAAACCCCTCACCGCAAAAAAAGCGTTACTGCTGTCTGAAATAAAAGATGCCGTGGAAGAAATGAAGCAGATTAAAGCCGGAAAAAAACAAGCCCGTAACTTCTCTGAATTTCTCGATGAACTATAATGTAAAATCAATCCGTGTCTTTGAAAAGCAAGCTAAAAGACTAATCAAAAAGTATGCTTCACTCAAAAGAGAACTTTACGGATTATTGGAACAATTAGAAAAGAATCCTTTATCGGGTACTCCTGTCGGAAAGGATTGCTATAAGATACGAATATCCATTGCATCAAAAGGAAAAGGAAAAACAGGCGGTGCACGAATTATCACCCATTTTGTGCTCAAGGATTCTACTGTTTATTTGCTTTCCATTTATGATAAATCGGAAAAGGAAACTATCACAAATAAAGAATTACTGGAATTGTTAGCGTATTTGCCGGAATAAAAAGCTGAAATTGCTTGCTTCGCTACGCCTGCACAGTTTTGTAAAAGAGAAAACAAATTTTTAAAACAATATAATCATGAAGCGAATATTATTACTCACCGGAATATTGCTTGCACTCTGCATACATACGAGTGCACAGGGCATATTATTACATGAACTTTATGCGACGGAACCTCTGCCGGTAAGGAAACCGGCTGAAATTGATTCGACCGACCGGAAAAACAAACGGTTTACGGACGAAAATCTGCTAAAGATGAATCTTACCATTCCCGAACAGGATGCGTTTCTGATTAAATATGAATCCGGCGAAGACGGGTTTTTCCACTCATCCGCGCTGCAAAACTCCGTCCTGCAGCTGTTTTCTTTTTATGCAAGCGCCGATGCGTACGGTAAAGCCAAAGTGAAAGTCACATCGCCCGGTATGCTGGAAATCTACATTGACGATAAACCGGCGGCGTCGAAAACTTCCGTCGAAGATTCGCTCCACAAAGCAAAAAGCGTCACCGCCGAATTTGACCCTTACCCGCAAACATGCCGCATCGTCATCAAACTGTTGCATACCGGCGCCGCCCTGAAAGTAGAACTTGAGGATGCGACCGGACAACTCCATGTCTCCGCGAACCCGCAACGCAGAAGCACTCTCGACGACTTTATCAAAGGAAATCGTGTTTCCGGTATTTCGGTTTCGCCTTCGGGTAAATACGTCCTCATCCATTATGCCATTAACTATGGCGCACGTTCGTCATACCAGACGGAACTCTACACGGTAAAGACCGGCAAACGCGTCGTCATTGATACCGACAACCACAAACGACAACTCGGCTGGATGCCCAAATCCGACCGCCTGTATTATTTGCAGAAAGACGGGGAACAGACAAACCTGACGACCATTCAGCCGGAAACACTGGAGGAAACCGTAGCGGCCAAAAACATCCCCGATGAACGAATCACATTCTCGCCCGACGAACAGGCGCTGTTCTTTTCAAAAGCGGCAAAAGTAACGGAAACAACCGACGACGTGTTTCGCCTGCATACATTGACAATGCGTACCGGCGGCAAACCCTCCCACCCTTTCCTGTACCGCTATGACCTGAAAACAGGCCTGGCACAGCAACTGACTTTCGGCTCCCACGGCGCCTACCTCAACGATATAGCTCCCGACGGCAGGAAGATTCTTTTTTCCATATCCGACGAAACAATCACGGAACGCCCTTTCCGGAAAAACTCAATGTTCCTCCTCAACCTTGAAACAATGCAGACCGATACGTTGTGGACAGACGAAAAATTCGCATCGCAGGCGCAGTTTTCTCCCGACGGTAAAAGCATCCTCATACTCGGCGCACCGGAAGCGTTCGGCGGAACAGGTCTCAACATAAGCGAAGGACAGACCGCCAACAGCTACGACACGCAGGCTTTCCTCATGGACCTTGCCACAAGGAAAATCGACGCCATCACAAAAGATTTTAACCCGTCCGTGAAGAATGTCCGGTGGAGCACATTCGACGGATTAATCTACCTGCACACAACGGATGAAGACTATGCACCCGTTTACACATACAATCCCGCGACACGACGGTTCACCCGCCTGCCTTCGGAAGAAGACGTGATAAGCGATTTCCGCACAGCGCGTCAATCGCCGGTAATGGTTTATGCGGGCGCCGGCCTGTCAAATTCGACCAGAGCGTACGTCTTCGACCTGAAAACCCAAAAGACCGCCTGTATCGCCGACCCGTATGCCGCTCAGCTGTCGCAGTTGAAACTCGGCGAGGTAAAAGATTTTAACTTTACAAATTCCGACGGCGTTGAAATAAAAGGCTATTACTATCTGCCTCCCGGCTTCGACCCCGAAAAAAAATATCCGCTCATAGTGAACTACTACGGCGGCACCACGCCGACGGAACGCATCTTCGAAAGCCGTTATCCCAAACACGCCTATGCTGCCCTGGGATACGTCGTTTACGTTTTACAGCCCAGCGGTTCAATCGGTTTCGGGCAGGAATTTTCCGCATTACACGTAAACACATGGGGCAAACGTTCTTCCGACGACATTATCGAAGGCACGGAAAAATTCATTGCCGCACACCCGTTTGTCGACGCGAAAAAAATCGGCTGTATAGGCGCCTCCTACGGAGGATTTATGACCATGTACCTGCAAACGCGCACCGACCTTTTCGCAGCGGCCGTATCACACGCCGGAATCAGTTCGATAAGCAGCTACTGGGGCGAAGGCTACTGGGGCTATTCATACAGCGCCGCCGCCAGCGCAGACAGTTATCCGTGGAACAACCGCGACCTGTACATCAATCAAAGTCCGCTGTTCAGCGCCGACAGGATAAATACCCCCCTGCTATTGCTGCACGGAACGGCAGACACAAACGTCCCCACCGGCGAAAGCATCCAGATGTACACCGCCCTGAAAATCCTCGGAAAACCCGTCGAACTGATACAGGTAAAAGGAGAAGACCACCACATCCTCTCCTACGAAAAACGCCTGAAGTGGAACAACACCATCTTTGCCTGGTTCGACCGCTGGCTGAAAGACGAACCTTCCTGGTGGAATGAACTGTATAAAAATAATGATTAATGGTTAGTGGTTAATGATTAATGGTTAATGTTGTTTGTAATGGATGCAAAAGCTCTGAAAAAGCGTTATCAATAGTGCAGGGCAGCGCCCTGCGAATGAGTTTATCTCCCATTTTAGCACCGAAAGTTAATGGTTGTCATTCAATCCATTGAGCGTCTTTTACTGCTGAAATTAAAGCCACATTATTTATTATCATCGGATATTTAAAGCCGTCTTCCTGTTCCTGCTTATTTTCAAGAGATGAAACAAACGCCACAATAGAATGATTAAGGAACCTCGCTTTTGAGATTTCAACCTCTCTAAACTGTTTTTGTTCGGAAGTTAATTCGCTGCTTTCGGGAACCGAGTGTGCTTCATAATAACCAAGACAAGAATCTAAAATTTCGGTTAATAACGGTTGTTCATTCCAGGTTTCGACAAGAAATGGGAAACCAATCTTTGAAGAATCTTTACAAACATCATCGTTTTTGCTTGCCATTTCTATAAAC
>JAITDQ010000313.1 GCA_031282485.1 Tannerella sp.
GCATTAATGTATTGCTTAACCTGTCCCCTGTGAAGTGACTTTCAGGGGAGGCATATCCGGCGTAGTTCCTTTTATATTCATTTTTCTGCGGTACAGTTTGCCCTGAGATAATACGTAAATGCGTTTTGTCGCCGGATATATTTTTGAATCCGAAAATTCCCAATCCTTTAATTCCGTCCTCAAACCATCCAAATTAACAACGCATCAAAAAATTAAAGACGAAAATCGCGGAGCGACGACCCGCACTGTCATGTATGAACTGCCGCTGAAAACAGGAATGGCCTTCAATCATGACTGTGGAAATCGTCGCACCCCGACTGCGTTCAAATAGTTTTCTTGCTTTTTTCCAGCGTTAGCGTTTTGGTCGGTTTGTCACACACTTCCGTCGGGCCGAAGTATTGTATGGGGCCGGGGTATACGTAATCCGTGTTTAACGCCCAGTTGTCGCGGTTTGCTGCAAAGGTTTTGAACGGTGCGCCGTCGAGTTTCACGAGCGCTTTTTGGATGACGGGTTTCATCTCTCCGTGACGGCGTTCCATATTCATCATCATCGTGATGGGTATGCCGCCGGCGATCCACCGGTCGGCAGGAGCGGTCGTGTTTTGTATGGACGACATGTATCCCGTTTTTCCGGCATATATAAGGCATGAAGCGGTATATCCTAACGAATAACAGTAGTCCGCATCGTAGTTGGACGGGGCGGCGCACCGGCCTTCGTAGCCGAAGAAGTGTACTTGCGGAGAAAATTTACCGTTATATTGACCTTTGATTTTCCATTCGTTGAGACGGTTACCTACCATTTCGGCGAGCAACTTTTCCGTTTCGATCAGGGATACCTGTACATTACCGTGCGGGTCGCGATCCAGCGTCAGCTGGCGCGCTACACCTTCGGGGAGGCTTGCGTACAGTTCGGAATTATCTTTTGTCAGTTTATTGATAATGTAGGCGCGCTGCTCGCTTTTCTTTATCATCCTGAATTCGGTTTCGTTGGCCACAAGGAACTCGTTCAGTTCGGCTATCAGCCGTTTCATTGCGGGGATAAACTCGATAAGTCCTTCGGGAATCAGCGCCGTTCCGAAGTTGTCTCCTTTTTCGGCGCGTTTTGCGACGACGGTGGCTATCTGATTGACGATGTCGTCGAGCGACATGTTTTTCGCTTCCACTTCTTCCGAAATGATACAAATATTCGGATGCGTCTGCAAAGCACATTCGAGCGCGATATGTGAAGCGGAGCGTCCCATCAGTTTTATGAAATGCCAGTATTTGCGTGCGGAGTTACAGTCGCGCTGTATGTTCCCGATCACTTCCGAATAAACCTTACAAGCCGTGTCGAAGCCGAAAGACGTTTCGATCTGTTCGTTTTTCAGGTCGCCGTCTATTGTTTTGGGGCAACCGATCACCTGCACGCCGGCGCCCGTTGCTTTGTAATATTCGGCCAGTACACAGGCATTCGTGTTCGAGTCGTCGCCTCCGATTATCACTAATGCACTTATGTCCAGTTTTTTCAGGATTTCGAGACCCCGGTCGAACTGTTCTTTTGTTTCAAGTTTCGTGCGTCCCGAACCGATCATGTCAAAACCGCCGGTATTCCGGTATTCGTCGATGATATCGCCTGTCAGTTCCATGTATTGGTGATTGATCAGTCCGCCCGGTCCGAGTATAAATCCAAAGAGGCGCGAATCTTTGTTTGCCGCCTTAAGTCCGTCGAAAATTCCGGCGATCACGTTATGTCCTCCGGGCGCCTGTCCCCCGGAAAGGATGACTCCGGCATTAATGGCCGGTTTTTGTTTTTTTCCGTTGCTTTTCTCGAACGTAATAATAGGAGTGCCGTAAGTGTTGGGAAACAGCTCCTTGATATATTCCCGGTCGGCAACCGATTGAGTGTATTTACCTTCAACGGCCGCTACTTCGCCTTTTAGAGCGGCCGGAACTTTGGGCTGATAAGTTGCCCGTGCAATTTGTAATGCGCTTTTAGTCATATTTTCATTGTTTTAATGGTTAAAATCTTCAAAAAGTGATGCAAATATCGTATTTTTTTCTCAGAAATCAAACTAAATAATATAAAAGCATTATCTTCGCAGTTATTATAATGAAATTATGAACAGGAAAAAGGTTATACGGGTACTGTTGTTTATTATCGCCGGCATACTTATAGCAACGGTTGTCACTTATTTTGTATACGAGCTGGTTAACGAGTGGCTGGCATTTTATATTGCCTGCGGCGGCGGTGTATTGATCGTGAATTTGATAATATCCGTTATTTTCGTAAATAAAAATTTCAAAGATAAAGGTAGACCGTAAAATATTTTTATTATTTTTGCGTCCTGTTTCCAGCAAGAGTAAGAATTAATTAATTAATAAACAAGTAATAAACAAGACAGAATGAATGTTTCTCTGAAAAACAATGATGCCGTGAGCGGCGTACTAAAGGTAGAGATTGAGAAGAATGATTACGCGGAGTTATTAGACAAAAATCTGCATAAGATGCGCCGGCAGGTAAATATGCCCGGCTTCCGAAAAGGTATGGTTCCGCTTGGCATTGTAAAGAAGTTGTATGGCAGGCACGCCCTGGCTGAAGAAATAAACAAGTTGGTCACGGAAAAATTATATTCGTATATCCGCGATAACGATATTAAAATTTTAGGAGAGCCGATTCCGAACGAAGCGGAGCAGAAGCCTGTTAATTTCGATACGGACGAAGATTTCGAATTTTGTTTCGACGTGGCTTTATCGCCGAATGTCGATTTTAAATTGACAAAGGATGACAAGCTTGTCTTTTATTCGATAAAGATTGATGATGAGCTGATTGATAAACAGGTCAAGGCGTATTGCCGGAGTTTCGGCTCTTACGATAAAGTGGATAAAGTCGAGGAAGAAGATCTTGTTAAAGGAACTGTTGCGGAGTTGGAGAACGGGGAACCGAAAGCCGGAGGCATCCTCATTGAAGAAGCCATACTGATGCCTTCCTATATAAAAGGTAAAATGGAGCAGAAGAAGTTTCTCGGTGCGGAGCTGAATCGCAAAGTCGTTTTTAACCCCTATAAAGCATATAAGGGCGCGGAGGCGGAGATCGCTTCATTCCTTAAAATTGAGAAAAGTCAGGTGAAAAGCATGAAAAGCGATTTCACATTTGAGATAAAGGAAATCACACGTTATAAGGCTGCCGAACTCAATCAGGAACTTTTCGATCGGGTTTTCGGCGCGGATGCGGTAACGGACGAAGCGGCATTTCGCGACAGGATAAAGGATTTTCTGGTTGAGCAGTTTTCGCCGGAGAGCGATCACCGGTTTATACAGGATGTACGCGGACTGTTAGTGAGTAAAATCAGTGATGTCGCATTTGCCGACGACATCCTGAAACGCTGGTTGCTTATAAAAAATGAAAAGACGACAAAAGAGCAGGTGGACGACGACTTCCCGAAAGTGCTGGAAGATTTGAAATATCATTTTGCGAAAGATAAGTTGTTTAAAGAGTATGACATCAAAGTGGAGAAAGACGACCTTGATGCGTATGCAAAACGCGCTGTAAAAGCACAGTTTGCACAGTATGGCATGACGTCCGTCCCGGATGAGATGCTGGATAATTATGTGAAAGATGTGTTGAATAAGGAAGAAATGGTAAATAATTTTGTGAATCGAATCATAGAAGAAAAACTTTCTTTCGCGATAAAGGAAAAGATTACGGTAGAAGTTAAAGAAGTGACGCCCGAAGAATTTCGGAAAATACCGGAGGAAGCGGATGCACAGGTTTACGCCGAATCGTCGGAGCCGTGAAACGGACAGCGCCGTGAGATGTAAGATGTATGGAAATTAAATAAATTGGAATAGACAGTTATGAATGATTTTAGAAAATATGCGACAAAGCATTTAGGCATGAATGGGAACGCTTTGGACAGTTATGCGAATATTACCGCCAGCTATATTTCGCCGACAATTATAGAGGAGCGTCAGTTGAATGTGGCTCAAATGGATGTGTTTTCACGTTTGATGATGGATCGCATCATATTTTTGGGAACGCAGATTGATGATTATACGGCGAATGTCATACAGGCACAGTTGCTGTATCTGGACACCAGCGATCCCGGAAAAGATATTTCCATTTATATAAATTCTCCGGGAGGCGTCGTTTACGCCGGACTTGGCATCTACGACACGATGCAGTATATAAGCAGCAAAGTATCGACGATATGTACCGGTATAGCCGCTTCGATGGCCTCCGTCATATTAGTTGCCGGAGCAAAGGAAAAACGTTTTGCGCTGGAACATTCGCGCGTGATGATCCACCAGCCTATGGGAGGCATGCAGGGTCAGGCCAAAGATATGGAAATTACGGTTCGTGAGATAGTGAAAATAAAAGAAGAACTGTATAAAATCATATCGACTCATTCGGGAAAAACCTACGAAGAAATAGAACAGGACAGCGATCGCGATTACTGGATGACGGCTGTCGAGGCGAAAGAATATGGTATGATTGATGACGTATTATTAAGAAAGGTAAAATAAGAATGAGCAGAACAGATGACAAATGTTCTTTTTGCGGTAAGACCCGTAAGGAAGCAAGAGTGTTGATTACCGGTGTTTCAGGCGCTATTTGTGACAGTTGTGTGGAGCAGGCTTACGATATCGTACAGGAGGAGAAGCGTCGAAAAGGAGGCGGCGGTTTTTATCTTAATGAGAAAGATTTCCCGAGACCGTCCGATATAAAACATTTTCTCGACGAATACGTGATAGGGCAGGACGACGCCAAGCGTTATCTCTCCGTTGCCGTTTATAACCATTATAAGCGGTTGATGCAGAAAGATGCCAAAGATGATGTGGAAATAGAAAAGTCTAATATAATAATGGTAGGGGCGACGGGTACCGGAAAAACGCTGCTCGCGCGTACGATTGCTAAAAAACTGCATGTCCCTTTCTGCATCGTCGACGCAACCGTTTTTACCGAAGCGGGATATGTAGGCGAAGATATAGAAAGTATCCTGACGCGTTTGCTGCAGGCGGCCGACTACGATGTTGTCGCGGCGCAAAGAGGGATTGTCTTTATTGACGAGATTGACAAGATAGCCCGCAAGAGCGATAACCCTTCGATTACCCGCGATGTGAGCGGCGAAGGAGTGCAGCAGGGACTGCTGAAACTTTTGGAAGGTTCCATTGTGAACGTGCCCCCGCAGGGCGGACGCAAACACCCGGAACAGCGGATGATTGCCGTTGATACGAAAAATATACTGTTTATTTGCGGAGGCGCTTTTGACGGCATTGAGAAAAAAATCGCGCAACGCCTCAACACGCGGGTTGTCGGGTATACGGCCAATCAGAACACATCGGGCATAGACCGGAATGACATGTTGAAATATATCAACCCCACAGACCTGAAATCCTTCGGCCTGATTCCGGAAATAATCGGACGCCTGCCTATCCTGACCTATCTTAGTCCGTTGGACAGAGCCGCATTGAGGCGGATTCTTACCGAACCGAAAAATTCCATTATAAAACAATACATCAAATTGTTTGAAATGGATAAAATAAAGCTTACTTTTGACGACGAAGTTTATGACTTTATCGTCGATAAATCGATAGAACTTAAACTGGGAGCACGCGGACTGCGTTCGATTGTTGAGGCCGTAATGATGGATGCTATGTATGAAATGCCTTCGGGAACGCAAAAGAAACTACACGTAACATTACAGTATGCAAAAGATAATTTTGAACATGCTGATGTGAATAGATTACAAATAGCATAATAGTTATTACTTTCTGTATATGGCAAAAAATGGATCTTCGGCAAAGAAATCAGGAACTGTAAAGAAGGCAACCGGCGTTGCCGGGAAAACTCGTGCAGTGGGAAAAACTGTAGAGAAAAGTGAGGCGCAATCATTGACCGATAAAAAAGAAGCCGTTAGAAGAAACGACGAAACAAAGAACGCCGGTTCTCTGAAAATGACAAAAGATGGAATAACGGAAGCTTTAAAAAGGCATTTCGGATTCGATAATTTCAAGGGAAACCAGCGGGAGATTATCGAAAACGTTCTTGCGGAAAAAGATACGTTCGTACTGATGCCCACCGGCGGCGGCAAATCGTTATGTTATCAGTTGCCGGCTTTATTAATGGAAGGGACGGCGTTAATCATCTCGCCTCTGATCGCCCTGATGAAAAATCAGGTAGATGCGATGCGCAACTTCAGCGACGAAGACGGGATCGCCCATTTCATAAACTCGTCATTGAATAAAGCAGCTATCGACGATGTGAAAACCGATATCCTGTCGGGAAAAACGAAACTGCTCTATGTCGCGCCCGAATCGCTTACGAAAGAAGAAAACATCGAGTTTCTCCGTCAGATACCGCTCTCATTTTATGCCGTGGACGAAGCGCATTGTATATCGGAGTGGGGACATGACTTCCGCCCCGAATATCGACGGATTCGTCCGATCATCAATGAGATCGGCGCCCGCCCCATGATCGCCCTGACGGCAACGGCCACGCCTAAAGTTCAGCACGATATACAGAAGAATCTGGGAATGATGAAGGCCGCGGTGTTCTCGTCGTCGTTCAATCGTGCGAACCTGTACTATGAAGTCCGGCCTAAGACGGTTAATATCGACCGCGATATCATCAAATTCATAAAAGCGAACGAAGGTAAATCCGGTATCGTATATTGCCTCAGCCGCAAGGAAGTTGAGAGATTTGCCGAAATCCTTCAGGCAAACGGCATCAAGGCGAGGGCATATCATGCCGGAATGGAATCGCAGGTACGTTCGACCAATCAGGATGCGTTTCTGATGGAAGAGGTCGATGTTATCGTTGCAACGATTGCGTTCGGCATGGGCATTGACAAACCGGATGTGCGCTATGTGATACACTACGACATACCCAAAAGCCTCGAAGGATACTATCAGGAAACAGGCCGTGCCGGACGCGACGGCGGCGAAGGACAGTGTCTCGCCTTTTATTCCAACAAGGATTTGCAGAAACTGGAAAAGTTCCTGCAGGGAAAACCTGTCGTAGAACAGGAGATCGGTAAACAGTTGCTGCTCGAAACGGCCGCTTATGCCGAAACGGCCGTATGCCGGCGGAAAGTTCTGTTGCATTATTTTGGAGAAAAATATATGGAAGATAGTTGTGAAAATTGTGATAATTGCCTTAAACCCAAGAAATTGATTGAAGCTAAAGAATTATTATTAACGGTACTTGAAGCAATAAGTACCCTGAAAGAAAAATATAAAGCCGATTATATCGTTAATGTATTAATCGGACGCGAAACATCGGATATCCTGTCGTATAAACATGATCAGCTTGAAATATTCGGATGTGGCGAAGATGAGGACGAAAGATTGTGGCAGGCCGTTATACGTCAGGCGCTGATTGCCGGATATATCGAAAAGGATATTGAAAATTACGGTTTGCTGAAGATTTCGGGAAAAGGTTCGGAATTTATGAAAAAGCAGGTTTCGTTCATGGTCGTGAAGGATCATGAATTTGATGACGATGAAGACGGCGATGACGTGCCGGTACACAGCGGAGGCTCGTGCGCCGTCGATCCGGAACTGTTTGCGATAATGAAAGACCTGAGGAAGAAAATGTCAAAGAAGCTGGAGCTTCCTCCTTATGTGATTTTCCAGGACCCGTCGCTCGAAGCCATGGCCACCACGTATCCCGTGACGGTCGAAGAGTTGCAGAATATACCCGGCGTCGGGGCGGGAAAGGCGAAACGCTACGGAAAGGAGTTCGTCGATGTGATCAAACGATATGTCGGCGAAAACGAGATTATCCGTCCCGAAGACCTGCGGGTCAGGACTGTCGCCAACAAGTCCAAACTGAAAGTATGGATCGTGCAGAGCATCGACCGCAAAGTGGCGCTCGATGATATTGCAATAAGCAAAGGACTAGAGTTTGAAGAACTGTTGGACGAGATAGAAACGATTGTTTATTCCGGGACGCGGATAAATATTGATTATTTTATTAATGATGTAATGGACGAAGACCATATTGACGAGATATATCAGTATTTTAAAGAATCGGAAACGGATTCCCTGGAAACGGCTATTAAGGAATTAGGCTGTGATTATACGGAGGAAGAAATCCGTTTGATACGTATCAAATTTTTATCTGAACTGGCAAATTAACAGTATTATAAATTAAAATAGGAGAGGTTTATGAAGAAAATAGGAATGTTGTTTGTTGCGTTAGTATTAGTAACGACTATAGAAGCGAAAGAAAAAAAAGATCCCGTGGTGATGACTGTAGCAGGAAAAGAGATTCCGCTTTCTGAGTTTATCTATATGGCGCGGAAAGACAATAGCGTTGATTTGAATGATAAAAAATCCGTTGATCATTATGTTGAATTATTTAAAGTTTATAAACTGAAAGTCGCGGACGCCGAATCGTTGAATATCCATAAGGCGTCGAAGTTCGAAAAGGAGTTGGGGGATTATACAAGGCAATTGCAGGAGAGTTATCTTTCGGATAAAGCGTCGGAGGACTCGGCCATGCGTGTCGTGTATGAACGCTTAAAATACATTCCCGGCTTCAAACATATTTTGTTTTATTTACCCGGCGGCGAGCTTGTCCCGAAAGATACGGTAGAAACATACAATAAAGCTGTGGAAGCATATAACCGTATCAAAAACGGCGAATCGTTCGAATCGACAGGCGAATCGTTGACAAGTGATCCGCTGCGCAAAGATGTACTTTACGTAACCGAAGCGCACGTATATCCTATGCAGATGTTCAAAGTGCTGGAAGATAAGATATTTTCAATGGAACCCGGCGAAATATCATTTCCCGTTCGTTCGACGATCGGCTTTCATCTGTTCAAGTTAGACCGGAAAATACCGAACCCCGGCAAAGTGCGGGTAGCGCACATCCTCACCTCCTTCCCGTCGCCAAACCCGACGGACGAAGATGTCGAGCAGGTGCGGATGAAGTCGGATTCGATCTACCGGAAAATTCTTTCCGGCGAAGATTTTTCCGTACTGGCAGAACAGTACTCCAGTGATACCATTACCGCTAAGCGGGGCGGGTTGCTGCCTTATTTCGGGCTGGGCGAAATGGTCGAGCCGTTCGAAAAAGCAGCGTTCGCTTTCGAGAAAATCGGAGATGTAAGCGAACCGGTGAAGACGAGGTACGGTTTCCACATATTGAAACTGATAGACAAAAAGACGGACATGTCGTTCGAAGAACTGGAAAGCCAGATGTATGGGGCGATGAAGCGTACGGAACGTAATTTCGACCTGTATCGCGGGTTTGGCGAAAAGATGAAAGTCCGTCACGGTTATGTTTTGTATCCCGAAGCATACGCCGAGCTGCAACGCCTCGCCGATGAATATTTCCCGACCGACACATCGTTCGTTTATCGTGGCCTCGAAATGGCAAAGCCCCTTGTACATTTTGATTCGATTGAGTTTAACCAGAACGATTTTGTGGATTATATGAACCGGAGGCCGACTTCGGCAAAGACTTTGTCAACGGATTACATGCAGGAAATATTTGACCTTTTCGTGCGTGAGGTCTTGACGGAAATGGAACGTGAAAAGCTGGAACAGACTTATCCCGAATACAAAATGATCCTGAACGAATATTACGACGGCATACTTTTATTCGAGATAAGCAACAAACGCGTGTGGAGCCGGTCTGCCGAAGAACAGGAAAAGCTCGAAGCCGAGTGGATAAAGGAACTGAACGAGAAATATCCGGTGACGGTAAACAAAAAAGTAATCAGGAAGATTAAGAAATATCTTGATTGATATAAACGATAACGGATGAGGCAAATCTTTTCATTTATCCTGTGTGCAATTCTCTTTTCCGCTTGCGGGGAATCGGGAATGGAACAGTCGTCCGGCGAAATATTGGTCAGAGTGAAAGACCGGGTATTCACGCGGGGAGATCTGAAGAGTCAGATCCCCGGTAACCTGTCGTCGGCCGACAGCACGATACGGGCGGAAAATATTATTAAGAAATGGGTAATTGATGCGCTTATGGATGATGCGGCTTATCAGAATATAGGCGACGATAAGGCGGAAATCGATAAACTTGTCAATGAGTACAGGCGTTCGCTGATGCGTCACCGTTATCAGGAGCGTATTATCCGCGATAAAGTATCGGCAGAGATAAGCGAGTATGAGCAGATGAAATATTATGAAGAAAACAAGCAACAGTTTGTCCTGAGCGAAAACCTCATCCGGGGATTGTTTATTAAGGTTCCTGCCGGTGCGCCCGGATTGGATAATGTCAGGAAATGGTATCGTCTGGAAACCGAAGAATCGCTGGAGAAAATCGAAAAATACGGTATTCAGAATGCCATTATTTACGATTATTTTTACGATCGCTGGGTGAATTTTAATGAGATAATGCTTAAAATACCGCATCAGTTTTCGAACCCGGCGCAGTTTTTGAGAACGAATGATCATTTGGAAATATCGGACAGCACACATGTTTATTTTCTTAATATAACGGAAAAGCTTCCGGTGGGCAGTATGGCGCCGTTTGACTATGTAAAGATACAGATACAGGAGATGTTGGTGAATAAGCGAAAGATCAGTTATCTGCGTGAGTTCGGGGAAAGTTTGTACCGCGATGCGGTAAAAAACGGAACCGTTAGATTTATGACCGAATAATAAAAAATAAGAATGTAATGATAAAGAAAAAACTGTTTGTCACAATTATTTTTGTTTGCGCAGCCTTGCCGGCAATGGCGCAAAAGAATGTTATAGATGAAGTTATATGGGTAGTCGGAGATGAGGCTATTCTGAGATCGGATGTTGAAAATCAGCGTATTTTCATGCAAAATGAAGGTACGCGTTTTGAAGGCGATCCGTACTGTTTTATCCCGGAGCAGATCGCCGTGCAGAAGCTTTTCCTGAGTCAGGCAAAAGTGGACAGCGTATATGCCGACGAAAGCAATGTGATACGTTATGTCGATCGCTGGGTCAATATGGCTACCAATCAGTTCGGCTCTAAAGAAAAGCTGGAAGAATATTGGGGCGGCAAAAAATTATCCCAGATAAAGGAAGAGCAAAAAAGAATCGTACGCGACCAGCAGGTCGTCGAGGAAATGAAGAAAAAATTAGTAGGCGATATAAAGCTGACCCCTTCCGACGTACGGAAATATTTCAGTCAACTCTCGCAAGACAGTCTGCCCATGATCCCTTCGACGGTCGAAGTTGAAATCATAACAATGGAACCGAAAATCCCGATTGAAGATATTGATGCGATAAAAGCGCGCTTGAGGGAGTATACCGAACAGATAAACAGGGGCGAAAAAACCTTCTCCACCTTAGCCAGCATTTATTCCGAAGACATGGCTTCGGCCATGCGCGGAGGTGAAACCGGATATATGTCGAAAATACAAATGGCGCCCGAATATGCGAATGCCGCGTTTAGCCTGAGCGATCCGACAAAAGTATCCAATGTTGTCGAAACGGAATACGGGTTTCATATCATCCAGCTGATCGAAAAACGGGGCGACCGCCTGAACAGCCGCCACATATTGCTGCGCCCTAAAGTCTCGGAGCAGGAAATGAAGAAGGCCATAGACCGGCTGGATACGCTTTATATCGATATTCAAGCCGCCAAGTTAACATTTGAAGAAGCCGCCACTTATTTTTCCGCCGATAAGGAAACCAAAAACAATAAGGGCTTAATGGTGAATCAGGACATGGAAAGCCGCAATTACAGCACTTCCAAATTCGAATTGCAGGAACTTCCGCAGGGAATGGGCGTTGTTGTCGATAAAATGGAAGTGGGGGAAATATCCAAACCTTTTCGCATGAAAAATCATTCCGACAAAGATGTCGTTGCCATTGTCCGGCTTAAATCGCGGGTGAAAGCGCATCAGGCAAATGTCTCCGACGATTATCAGGCATTGAAGACTTTGGTAGAAGACAGGAAACGTGAAGAGATTCTTAACGAATGGATTGTAAGTAAACAAAAGACAATGTTCATACGCATTGCCGACGGTTGGCGCGAGTGTGATTTTAAATATCCCGGATGGATTAAGGAATGAAGTATTTCAGGACATGTATGATCGTTATATGCCTGTCGGGTGGTTTTTACTCTTTCACCCATGCACAGGAAAATGCTGCAGATACGGTTAAAAAGACCAGAATTTATATGGAGCATGCCGACGTACAGTCCTTCAGCCGAAATACAAATGACCAGCGGAAGGTATTGAACGGGAATGTCGTCTTCAGGCATGACAGTTCATACATGTATTGCGACAGCGCATATTTCTACGAACGCGACCTTTCGCTGGAAGCATTCGGGACAGTCCGGCTGGAGCAGGGGGATACGCTGTTTGTGTACGGCGATTACCTGTTTTATGACGGCAATATCGAATTGGCGCAGATGCGCCGCAATGTGCGTATGGTCAACATCCAGCAGGACAGTTCGATTGTCACGCTCTATACCGACAGTCTGGATTACGATCGCATAGCGGATATGTGCTATTACTTTGAAGGCGGACGCATTGTGGATGCGGAAAACGTATTGACGTCTTTCTACGGACGGTATTCTCCCGCAACGAAAATCGCGGTTTTTAATGACAGCGTCTGTTTGACAAACCCCAATTTCATATTATATTCCGACACGCTGGAATACAGTACCGAAACAAAAATAGCCGTCATCCTGGGGCCTTCCGTCATCGAATCCGACAGCGGAACGGTTTATTCCACCAAAGGCTGGTATAATACGCAGGAAAATACATCCCTGTTGCTTGACCGGTCGCAGGTCTTTTCGGGCGAAAAAATATTAACCGGCGATTCGCTTGAGTACGACAAAGCCAACGGTACGGGAACCGCGTACGGGAATATGATCCTTCGCGATACGGCACAGGACATGACGCTGACCGGCCATTACGGATACTATGAGGAAAAAACGGAATACGCGTTCGTCACCGACAGTGCCTGTGCGCTTGAATATTCGCAGGGCGACACCCTGTTCCTTTATGCCGATACGCTCGAACTTATTACCACAGACTCGACTTCGCGCTATCTGCGTGCCGTCGGGGGGGTGCGTTTTTACCGCTCCGATATTCAGGGCATCTGCGATTCGATGCGTTTCAATACGAAAGATTCCGTTTTACACATGTTCGGAACCCCCGTTTTATGGAGCGAAAACCAGCAATTGACCGGCGATTCGATAATCATTTATATGGCTGACTCGACGATCGATTATGTTCATGTTCCGACGTCCGCTTTTTCCGTCCAACAGGTCGATTCCGGCAGTTTCAACCAGCTTGGCGGCAATGACCTGAAAGCATGGTTTCAGGGCAAGATACCGGAACACATTGATATAGACGGCAACGTGGAAACCATTTATTATCCGTTGAATGCGGACAGTACGATCGAGTTATTAAACTATCTGAAAAGTTCGTATCTGTCCATGTGGATGAACAGCCGGGGCGGAATGGAAAAAATGAAATTCTGGCCGGAATCTGTCGGGAAAGTCACGCCGATACCGGATTTAACCAACGAGCAGAAGACCCTGAAAAAATTTGTGTGGTATGACGATTTGCGTCCTGTTGACAGATACGATATCTTCCGTTTTTATAATAAAGGGAAAATGGTCGCAGGGTCTGACAATCCGCCGGCCGCAGAACCCGATACTCCGCCGGTTGGCGCGGATTCGATACCCGCCTTCCGCGAATCGTCGATCGTTCCGGGCGCCGTTAATTTACCGAAAAACAACACCGGCACTCTTCCGTTGAAAACATCGGGAAATTCGGCAGGATCCCTGATAATAAAGAAATAAAAAATTTAACCCGTATAACATTATGGCATTATTCAGTTTTTATAATTTACGTAAGCCCCGTCAATTCGAGCATAAGCCGATTTACTATGACCCGCGTAAGGAGGCATTGGAGAAACGTATTCACAAGGTGAAAATAGAGCTGGGGATCGAAGAACCGGATTACGAACAATACAGGGAGGAGATAAAAGGCAGTTTCGTTGCGGGAACCACGCATCTGAAAAAAAGTAAAGACCGGGGAGACGATATCCGTAACCGCGTGTATAAAAATATGCGCCTGATACTCATCGTCGTCCTGCTGGGAGTACTCTGCTGGTATTTCTTGATGAAATAATGAAATATGAGTGATATAATCCATTTACTGCCCGACCACATAGCTAACCAGATTGCTGCCGGAGAAGTCATTCAGCGTCCCGCATCCGTTGTAAAAGAACTGATGGAGAACTCCATAGACGCGGGAGCAAAAACGATTACGGTGAATATAAAAGACGCCGGCCGTACGCTTATCCGGGTGATAGACGACGGAAAAGGAATGACGGAGACGGATGCGCGCATGGCTTTCGAACGTCATGCCACCTCCAAAATATCGTCCGTCGACGATTTGTTCTCGCTTCATACCATGGGCTTTCGCGGCGAGGCGTTAGCTTCCATAGCCGCCGTGGCGCAGGTGGAACTGCGAACGCGCGTCAGGAGCGGCGAAATCGGTACGTGCCTGTCTATCTCGGCTTCGACGCTCGAATGTGTAATGCCGGAAGCCTGCAACGAAGGCAGTATCTTTTCCGTAAAAAACCTTTTTTATAATGTCCCCGCCCGTCGTAAATTTCTCAAATCGAACGAAACGGAATTTCGGCATATCCTTACGGAATTTGAACGCGTGGCGCTTGTTCATCCCGATATAGCGTTCACGCTGCGCCATAATGAAGCGATCATTTTTGAATTGCCGGTATGCGGATTGCGGCAGCGTATTGCCGACATTTTCGGGAAAGGAATGAATCAGAAATTACTGTCCGTCGACGCCGATACATCCCTGATTAATATACGGGGATTTGTGGGACGTGTCGATTCCGTGAAAAAACACGCCATGCAATACTTCTTTACGAACGGGCGATACATGCGCCACCCGTATTTTCACAAGGCCGTGATGCAGGCATACGAGCAAATGATACCGGCAGGAGAAATGCCGGATTATTTCATCTATTTCGAGGTTGACCCGTCGACGGTCGACGTAAATATTCATCCGACAAAAACGGAAATTAAATTTGAAAACGAACATCCCGTATGGCAAATTATTTATTCGGCCGTGCGCGAATCGCTGGCAAAATCAAATTCCGTCCCCTCCATAGACTTTGATACGGCCGGCATGATTGATATTCCCGTTTACAACCCTTCGCCGAAAACCCCGGTTAACGTCAAACCTCCCGAACTGACGCTGAATAAAGATTATAATCCTTTCCGGGAAACAGGCACATACCGCCTTACGGACGACTGGAAGTCGCTGTATGAAGGCTTTGAAAGCGAGCGTAACTCCGTCTTACTGCCCGATAAGGGATTTTCCCCCGGAGAAAAACGGGAATCCCTTTCTTCCGCTTTATCTCCGGCCGGTGCGACGCCGGTCGTTTCGTCCGTTACCGGCGACGCTGCCGGCGACGGGATGTTTACGAACGTCTCCAATCCGTGTTTTCAATACAAAAACCGTTATATCATTACCCCGTTGAAATCCGGGCTTGTCATCATCGACCAGCGCCGTGCCCATATCCGTATTCTGTTCGAGAAATACATCCGCAACATAACCCGCCGGCAGTCCGTATCCCAGAAGCTGCTGTTCCCTGAAACGGTAGAATTTACAGCCGTCGAATCGTCATTACTGCCGTTATTGGCTGATGAAATAAAATTTTTAGGTTTTGACTTGGTGCCGGTGGAGGGTAACAGTTATGCCATACACGGCGTGCCGGCAAGTGTTTCAGGCGGAAACCCGGCAGCGCTGGTAAAGGAGATCGTTGCGGCCGCGATCGAAAATGCGGCAGGCGAACAGGAGAAAAGAGCTGAAAAAATGGCCCTGTCGCTTGCGAAAGCAACCGCCATTCCTGCCGGAAAAATCCTGACCCCGGACGAAATGGACGCCCTTGTAGCCTCCCTTTTTGCAATCGAAGCCAACGGAATGACCCCCGACGGCCTCGC
>JAITDQ010000377.1 GCA_031282485.1 Tannerella sp.
ACCGGCGACAGTTGTTCATTCATGGCGGCGGCGGCTTTGCGGCCGTCGCCCATTGCGAGGATTACGGTTGCGCCGCCGCGGACGATATCGCCGCCGGCGTAGACGTCTTCTAAGGACGAGCGCATGGTGTCTTCATTGACAACGATTGTGCCTTTACGGGTCACTTCAAGTCCGCCAAACGCCCTTGGGATAAGCGGATTCGGGGATACGCCGACGCTGACTATCACTTCGTCTACGTCTATCGTTTCAATCGCTCCTTCTATCGGTACGGGGCGACGGCGGCCGGAGGCATCCGGTTCGCCGAGTTCCATTTTCTGTAAACGCATCTGTCGGACCTGACCGTTTTCATTCCCCAAATATTCGACGGGATTGTGCAGGGTAAGAAACTCCACGCCTTCCTCTTTCGCGTGCTTGACTTCTTCGATACGCGCCGGCATTTCTTCTTCGCTGCGGCGGTAAACAATCATCGCCCTTTCCGCTCCCAGACGGCGGGCTGTGCGTACGGAATCCATCGCCGTATTGCCGCCTCCGATGACGGCTACATTCCGGCCTTTCATGACCGGCGTGTCGCTTTCCGGGTTTGCGGCGTCCATGAGATTCACGCGTGTCAGATATTCGTTCGACGACATTACGCCGATAAGGTTTTCGCCCGGTATATTCATGAAATTGGGTAATCCGGCGCCGCTGGCAACGAATATTCCTTTATAGCCTTCGTCGTGAAGGTCGTTGTAGCTGACTGTTTTGCCGACGATACAGTCGGAAATGAATTTCACCTCCATCTTTCGCAGGACGTCTATTTCCACATCAACTATTTCATTCGGCAAACGAAATTCCGGGATACCGTATTTCAGGACGCCTCCGATTTCGTGCAGGGCTTCGAAAACCGTCACATCATAGCCGTATTTGGCCATATCTCCGGCGAAGGACAGGCCGGCAGGCCCTGAGCCGACAACCGCAATCTTAATGCCGTTCTTCACGGCGATTTCCGGTACGGAGACGGTTCCGCTTTCGCGTTCGAAGTCTGCCGCAAAACGTTCCAGGTAGCCGATAGCGACCGGTTCGTTTTTCATTTTCAGGTGAATACATCTACATTCGCACTGTTTCTCCTGCGGACATACACGGCCGCAGACGGCAGGCAGGGCGCTCGTCTCTTTAAGTGTCCGCGCCGCCTCCGCGAAATTGCCTCTTTCGATATTTTTGATAAAGGTCGGGATGTTGATGCCGACGGGACAGCCTTCCATGCACGACGGCGACGGGCAGTCAATACAGCGCTGCGCTTCCGTCACGGCCTGTTCTTCGGTCAGCCCCAGATTTACTTCTTCCTTGTTACGACTGCGGTATACGGGGTCGAGTTCATTCATTTTCACACGCGGTATCGACGTGCGTTCCCGGTTTTTCATCTTTGCACGCAGTTCTTCGCGCCACGCTTCCGCCCTGCGGATTGCTATATCATTTTTTATATCCATGGTTCAATTGTTTATATTTATTCCATTGTCCGGTAAGAGCGCTGGCGCATCATCATCTCGTCGAAATCCACCTGATGAGCGTCAAATTCGGGGCCGTCGACGCAGACGAATTTCGTTTTGCCCCCGACGGTGACGCGGCAGGCGCCGCACATACCCGTCCCGTCGACCATAATCGTATTCAGCGATGCGACGGTCGGTATGCCGTATTTTTTCGTGAGTTCGGAAACGAATTTCATCATGATGGCAGGCCCGATAGTCACGCACAGGTCGACCTTTTCGCGGTTGATAACGGATTCAACGCCGCCGGTCACCAGCCCTTTCGTCCCGCAGGAACCGTCGTCGGTCATGATGACGACTTCATCCGAAGCGGCTTTCATCTGTTCCTCCATAATGATAAGCTCTTTCGTCCTTGCGGCGAGAACGACAATGACCCGGTTTCCCGCCCTGTGAAACGCTTCCACAATCGGATAAAGCGGGGCAACGCCGACGCCTCCCCCGGCGCAGACGACCGTGCCGACCTTTTCTATGTGCGTGGCCTGTCCCAGCGGGCCGACAATATCCGTAATGTAATCGCCGGCGTTCAGTTCGCATATTTTTTTCGACGATTTGCCGACGGCCTGTATGACAAGGTCAATCGTGCCTTTTGCCGTATCAGCCCCCGCGATCGTGAGCGGGATGCGTTCACCTTTTTCCCCGACGCGGACAATCACAAAATGTCCTGCTTTTCGCGAACGGGCAATGAGCGGAGCTTCGACCGTCAGCTTCACTACATGTTCCGAAAAGCGTTCTTTTCCTGTTATTCTGTTCATTATTGATTGAATGTATTATGTTGTTATAATGTTTTCCGGTCTTTTTATTCGAATAAAGTCCTGTCGCGGACAAGCATGAGTATCGACGAGTGAGGTAATATCAGGTATTTCTCGTCGTTGATAATCACCTCGAACCCGGCGTTTTGGAGATATATGGCCAGGTCTCCGTTTTTCGCCTGCAGCGGCAGGTAGGATACGTTGTCATCCTTCTTTTTCCACGTCTCATCCTCGTCGGTATGCGGCGGCAGGGGAAGGCCGGGGCCGGTCTTTATCACATAGCCGGTCTGGAGTTTTTCACCTTCCTGCACCGAGGGCGGGAGGAGTAATCCCGATTTTGTTTTTCCCTGCGGATTGGTAGGTTTAACGAGTACTTTGTCTCCTATCATCAGGAATTTATCAAGTTCTTTATTATCAATAGACAGTTGCATAATCGTCGAATAGTTATGAAAACGGCACAAAGATAGTGCAAGTTGAGAGCAATGCAAAATAAATGCTTGCTTTTTGTTTCTATATGGCCGAAATACCGCCTGTCGCCGGTTTTTGATTGAGGACGGAGGCGCCGTTCGCCCGTAAAATTTCGTTTTTATGCGTCCTTACGGCAGCAATCAGCCCGGCTACGCAATTTGTGTTTATTTCAGGCGTACCACCGGGCAGGAACAGTGTGATTCTGTCCGGGCGGGAACAGTGTATCCTCACGCGGGATTCGCCGGTTGAAGACGGTCTGAATCCGTTTCGTATCAAGGCGTTTCCGACCCAGCAGGCGGTGTTGGAATCGCCTTCCACGGCGACGGGGCATGAAGGTTTGTCGGCCGTCAGCCGGCCGGTGGAGGAATCGAATGTGATACCTTTTTTATCAAAGAATGTTTCGAACGAACGGTTCAGGATAAGGTCTTCCGGGACGCCGCACATCATCGGGCGTCCTCGTTCCTGCAGCCACAGGCAGTCGCTCATCTGTATGGCCAGGTCCAGGTCGTGGGTCGACAGGAGAACGGCTTTTCCCTGTTCCGTTGCCAGACGGTGCAGCAACGACATGGTTTCTATGCGGCTCGTCACGTCGAGGAATGCGGTAGGCTCGTCCAATATGATTACCGGACACTGTTGTGCCAGCGCTTTGGCGATCATGATTTTTTGCCGTTCGCCGTCGGACAGTTCGGATACGTATGCGGCAGCTTTGCGGCTCATGCCGACGGCGTCGAGCGATTCGGCAACGATGCGCCTGTCGGCCGCGTTCAATCGCCCGAAGAAGCCGGTGTAGGGATGACGGCCGAGCGAAACAAGCTCTGCTGCGGTAATGCCTCCCGCATTTGTTTTCTCCGTCAGCACAACCCCGATTATGCGCGACAGTTCTCCCTGCGAACAGTCCGGCAGCAAACGCCCGTTTATCCGAATCTCTCCGCCGAGAGCCGGCTGAAAACCGCACAGGGTACGCAGAAGTGTTGATTTGCCGGCGCCGTTCAGTCCCAGCAGGCTCGTCATTTCGCCGGCATGCAGCTGCAGGTGAATCGCGCCGTGAACGATTTTCCGCTCCCTTCCCTTTTGCGCATACCCGATTACCAGACCGGAGGCTTCGATGACCGGCTTAGCGGTTGTATATGTCATATCCGGCTCCACATTCATTAATTGAAATATTGTATGTTTTTCCTGTTTACAATCACATATATAATAACCGGCGCTCCCACAATCGGGGTGACGGCATTGAGAGGCAGTATGCCGCCGGCGCCGGGGAACGTCGTCAGCAGGTTACACAGTAGAGCCGTGCATGAGCCGAAAAGAATCGTCACGGGCAGTAACGCGGTATGGTTTGAAGAGCCGGATAAGAGGCGTGCGATATGCGGGACGGCAAGTCCGATGAACGAAACGGGGCCGCAAAAGGCAGTGGCCGTCGCCGTCAGCAGCCCCGTGCAAAGCAGGATAATAATCCGTGTACGTTTTACCCTGACGCCCAGATTGGCGGCGTACATCTCCCCCAGAAGCAAGGCGTTAAGCGGTTTTATCAACAGCAGGGAGATTATCAGTCCGGCAGAGGAGCAGATAACGAAAAACGGCAGTCTCTCGTTCGAAACGCCCGAAAAATCACCCATTCCCCACATCACGTATGCATGAACCCTGTCTGCCGACGAATAATAGTTGAGAATAGAGATAACGGACGAAGCAAGGTACCCGACCATGATGCCGATGATAAGAAGCATAACGGCATTCGTCACCTTGCCCGAGAAATAGATGATGATGCCGAGTATGACGCATGCTCCCGCAAACGCGGCTATGATAATAGCTACGGAGCCGCTAAGGGAATAGACCGAAAATAACCGGAGTGAGTTGCCGAAAAACAGCATGACCAGCGCGACGCCAAGATTCGCCCCGTCGCTTATGCCGAGGATGGAAGGCCCGGCTAACGGGTTTTTGAAAAGTGTCTGAAGCAACAGTCCGCATGCTGCGAGCGAAGCCCCGGCCAGTAAAGCCGTCACCGCCTGCGGCAGCCGCGACTGCAGCACAATAAGCCGCCATGCCTCTTTCCCCGTATCACCGCCCGACAAAATGTTGACCACCTCCCCAACCGGTATGGACACAGCCCCATATACCAGATTGGCAGCAAATAATACGATAAGCACACATGCCGACGCCGGATAAAAAAATGTCTTTCTGCGAATCATAGTGCGTTTCCCTGCAAATTGCCCCGCAAAGATACGATTTTTTTTAATGGTTAATGGTTAACGGTTAATTGTTAATTATTAATTGTTAATTATTAATTGTTGTTTTGGTTTCCTTAACATAATTTTTCTTCTGTGACGTTTTTTATGGATGAAATGGCTCACCATTATTAATGGCGACAATACGCCTTCAATTAAAACAACGCATGCGTGATTATTTACAAATCTTTAATTTTAAAAGGATTAAACGAAACGTTCGTATCGTATTCGTCCCTGCCTTCTATCTTCTTGACATAACGCACAACGCGTACG
>JAITDQ010000024.1 GCA_031282485.1 Tannerella sp.
CATTCAGCGGATTTAATCTTGTTTCATTCATCTCTCTGTTTTTTTTACAGCCACAAATATAATGCTGTTTCAGCAAAATATGAAAAATTTTTTACCATTTTTTTTGCATTTGCAAATCCGCCAATCCCATTTAAGGCGGAAAGCCTTAGATTGACGACATTGAGCGTTGCCCTGCGTTATTGATTATCGGGCTTTCAGCCCTGCGGACAATCTCAATAACCTTGCGGAATGAATGCCTTGCAAATGGGTGTAATCCGGACAAACAGATTCCGCCCCCGTAGAGACACCCAATTTGGGCGTCTCACAAGACAGAAACAATCCCTGAAAAACTGTTATATCCTGTTTTTTCACCATTCCTAAAGAACATTCCCACCTCACTCGGCAAAATTTCAAATTCTGTTTTCTCCGGTTGCAACGGCAAACGAGGCGTTTCCGTCTCCGTTTGCCCCGGTTACGGGCGTAGCTTAGACAATCCCTTTTTCGTTTGCCTCAGTTACGGGTGTGGCTTGACATTTCCATTTTCTCTTGTCCCGGTTGCGGGTGTAACTTAGACAATCCCGTTTTTGTTTGCCTCAGTTACGGGTGTAGCTTGACATTTCCATTTCCCCTTGTCCCGGTTACGAGTGCAACTTGGGCAATTCCGTTCTCGTTTGCCTCAGTTACGAGTGTAACTTGATATTCCCGTTTCTCTTTGTCCCGGTTACGGGTGTAACTTAGACAATTCCATTTTCGTTTGCCTCAGTTACGGGTGCAACTTGACATTTCCGTTTCTCTTTGTCCCGGTTACGAGCGTAACTTGAGTAATCCCATTTTTATTTGTCGCAGTTATAGGTGCAACTTGACATTCCCATTCCTTTTTGCCCCGGTTACAGGTGCAACTTGGACAATCTCATTCTCGTTTGCCTCAGTTGCAGGTGCAGCCCGGCCATTCCCGTTTCCCTTTTGCCCCGGTTACGGCTGCGACTGACTTTGGGGCGTGATTAACGGTTCATCTTCCGCCGTTTCCTTGTTTTTGCGTCGTGTTATACGGGCTTTTATTTGCCGGTCGTAATAACTGCCCAGCTGACTAAGTTCCGCAATCAACTGTGACCATGCCGGGTCGTCGCTTTCGGCTGCCTGATATTCGATACCTTCGTACAGGGCGTTGATTGCTTTGATACAGTCCGAACGAATCGCTTTGGAATCCACATGCTCGACCTCGCTAAGTTCCCTGTTACGGCGCTGCCATAATTCGTCGAAAAGCGAGTTACTCTCTTTCATGGCATTATACACCGGCAGCAGGGCAAAAAAAGCGAGGACGTCCAACATACCCGGAGTACGTTCGATGTCTTCGACCAGATTGTAGATACGTTGTGTTTCGGCCGTATTCCGGTCGTCGGCAATATCCCGTCCGTGTTTGTCGAAGAGGGCGGTAAGTTTCTTCGAAGCCTCTTCGTAATCCGGGATCGGCACCCGTGAATAGGCGCGTTCGATACGTATCATCGTATTGACATACACGTCACGGGAACGTTCGTGACTGTCGAGCGTCTTTGCGTCATGCCAGCCGCGTTCCTGCGCCTCAATCTTTCCCAGTTCCGGCAGGAACGCTTTCAACGCATCCGGGCGTTTTCCTAATTGTTGGATTAAACCCGGATACCTGTCCGCAATTGCAATAATATACGGTACCATCAATGTAAATTCCACATTGTTTAAACTGTAAAACCTGAATCGTTCTATCTTTTTCATAGCTATATAAATTTAAAAAAACATCAAACTCTATTGCGAAGGCGCATCTCTCACCGGGCAGCAGTGCCCAGCTTCCTGACCACCTCCTTCCCGAACGACCGGTTGACGAGCGAACGGTTGCGGGGGCGGTACGTCCCTTCTTTCATTTCGCGCAAAACGACATTCGTAAACAGGCGGAACATCTTCTGTTCCTGACTTTCGTCCCTGTAGAATGTCGCCCACGCATACTCATACAGTTCCTGCAGGCGCTCGGCCGACATGTGTTTCGGGTGGAACACCACCTGTCCCGCATTATAATGATTCCAGTCGAAATCAAAAATACGTCCCTGACGCAGGTAATCGTCATACCCTTTCGTGTGGGGGAAGGGCGTCATGACCGTAAACTCGGCAAGGTCGAGGTCTATTTCAAGGAGGAAGTCAATCAGCCGTTTGATATCATCTTCCGTCTGGCTGTCGATACCCAGCAGGATAGTGCCTTCAACGCCGATACCGTAGTCGTGATAACGTTTCACGCGTTCCTTTATATAGTTCGACGTGTCGTATACCGCCTGATAGACGTACCATGCGCCGGCCTGAGCGGCGAGGTCAAGAATCTTCGGATCGTCTTCGATCGTATGGCTGATCCATTTTTTCTTAAAGGGAATCATTTCGCGGAAAAGTTCCATTTCCCACTCCTTATTCTGCGCCAGGGAGTTATCGACGACAAACAGACGGTTGTTTTCGATCGAAGCCAAGTCTTCCACCACCTTGTCGATCGGGCGGGGACGGAAGATGCGGCCTCCCAGATACGACACAGCGCACGGATAGCAACTGAAACGGCAACCGCGCGAGGCATGAAACAAATCCACCATCTGCACCCCTTTATGATTATACAGTTCCCGTTTATACAAATCGCGGCGTGCAGGCCCGACATCCTCAATCGCCGGCTGCTGCACTAAATAATTATACACTTTTTTCAACTTCCCCTTCTTCCAGTCGCCGAGAACCTCTTCCATACGGCCTTCCGATTCCCCGAGGAAAACGGAATCGGCATGTTCCATTGTTTCTTCGGCATGCAACATGGTCGAAATGCCGCCGAACATGACCTGTTTGCCCCGTCGGAGGCGGTATTCGTCGGCTATCGCCCAACCGCGTTTCACCTGCGTACTCAACATCATGGAGATAGCGACAAGGTCACATTCTTCATCGAAATCAATCTCTTCGACATTTTCGTCCGTAAACGAAACGTCCACAGATTCGGGAAGCGTGGCCGCAAATACGACAGGCCCGTGTGGCGGCAGGTTAAAGGTCGTCTGCCCCGGCAATTTCTTCCATTTGGGATAAATCAGTTTAATCTTCATGTGTAAATATCGGTTTTTGTGCGCTCCTGCGCATGTAAGTTTGTACAAATCTATTACTGTAATCGTCCGCAATTATAATTTCGTGCAAATATAGTACAAATCACTGTGTAATACAAAATAAAATCCCTGTTTTATTTTATTTAATTAATCAGAATATTATCCCGTTTTCAATATTTCCGCCGCACTGTTCCGTTAAGAGTTTTTTCAAATCTTCCGCTATGCGGGGGAAACGCAGTATTACATCATATTTTTCTTCCGGGTCTTTCCTGATATCATACAGTTCATATTTTTTCGACGGGGTAAAATACCGCAGTTTCCAGCCGTTATTTACGATAATGGCCGGTCCTTCATACGAGCTTACCGTCACGAAGCGGTTTTCAGGAAGCCGGCGACCTTTCGTCAACGCCGGAAGAAGGGATACGCCGTCTTTCTTTGTTTCTAATTTCACGCCTAAGAAATCAGCCATTGTAGGCAGAATGTCATAACCTGAAACGACATCCCGGCAGACACGATTCTTTAATCCGTCCTTCCGGTAGAATATGAGCGGGATATGAATACCTCCGTTAAGGTTACTTCTTTTAAGCCCCGCCATTCCCATATTCCCGTTGAAGATATCCCCCGCTTTGTCGCTGTAATATTTGGCGTATGAATTGTCGAACGTTTCGCCCGTTTTCATATTGCGGAAAGGGCGGTCTATGCGGTTTTCCTGCAGATAACAGATGTCATGTCCGTTGTCGGAAGCAATCACGACAAGAGTATTTTCTTCCAGCCCGAGGGTACGTAATTCCGACATGATAACGCCGACATGGTCATCCAGAAGTTTCACCATGGAAGCAAATTCCTTTTCTATTTGCGTCAACTCCCCACTGTTAGCGACTTCCGGGTGTATCGCGGGGATTGATACCGGAGCGGGTAAGGGCGTAGAGTAGATAAGGAAAAAAGGTTTGTCCCGAAATTCCCGCATAAACTCAAGCGTTTTCCCGATGAACAGATCGGGGGAATAGACCTTTTTCCCTTCCATGTTCCACCTGTCACTGTAAATCGCCTCATTTTCCGTTTCGTAGACATAACCCCTGCCGCAGTCTATGCGCGTATTATCCTCCAGAATTTCAATCCGGTCGTTTTCGAAAAGGAACGTAGGGTAATATCCCTGGCTGCGCGTATGGTCGAGGTATCCGTAAAAATAATTCCATCCGTGCTGAAACATCTGATTGCGCGTTGATGTATTACCGATTCCCAGCATACCGATTTGCGCCGTCACATATCCGGCTTTTTCGAATACCTGGGGGAGGTACAAATCATTTTCGGGCAGCAGGATGCTGTTCCCGTTAATAAAGTCTTCCTGCTCATGAATATCCATGGTATCCTCTCTCATATATACGCCGCCTCTTGATATGCGCCATTTCTGTTTGTTGCAGTCGTGATATCCCGTCAGCAGCGAGGCGCGTGCGTTCGCCGAGACGGAGCCTCCGAAAGCATAGTCGAAACTTACGCCGTTGTGAACAAGGGCATCCAAATGAGGGGTCGTGAAATGTTTCTGGCCATAGGCAGACAGGAGGCCTTTACCCAAGTCGTTGGCATAGATGAAGATGACGTTCGGACGGCCTTTCGCCCCCGTTTCGACGGCATCGGCCGCCTGAACGGTTAGTATGAATGAAATATAAAGAATAACCTTTTTATACATAATACGGATGATTTACAACTTTAAAAGGTTGCAAATATAATACAGGTTACAGACAATACAAAATGATTTGATGATGATTTGCGTTTTGCGTAGGTAATCCCCCGGATGGATTTGATTTATAACTGCCGGCCTGAGACCTGCAAAATGTCTGTAAGACAGTACCCGGCAGGACAGGCTCCGGCCGCGGTGTGTGTTTCAGCCCTGCTTTTTCAGGTCGCTGCCGCACAGTGTATAATTGCGCATACGGTTCCGGCCGATCGTCAATAGAATACGGTGTAGTCCCACGTTTCTATGTGATTGTTGTACGTTATTTCGACGTTATTGTTGGACAGGATATAAACGGTTGTCTCTTCGGTCAGATTTTTATTGACGTTCGTAGCTAATATTTTAACCTTTCCGGAAGATGCAAGGAGGTTATTATCGGTTTCGAAAACCCTGATGGGTTCGATAATGGTGTAGTCTAATTTAAGTTTTGGCGTTTCGATACTTAATAACGTCCCGGAGCCTTCCATTGCATAATTCTTCCCGTCGTCGTCGAATCGGATGTTCCATTCGGCGGTATACTCGAACGTATAATCATTCGCATGGGTATGTTTTGGGATATGCCATTCGCCGTCACCTTTGTTTTCGATATCAAATTCGAAGGTTTTCCATTCGTTGTAATAGATGTCAAAATCGGAGACTGTCCATCGGCTTCCCTTGCTGTCGAGGCTTGTGCCGTTTGTTTTTATTGAAATGACCGGATAGACGGAGGAGGCGTTCAGGGTGTGGATTGTCCATTTGTCGCTGTCCGGGTAGTGGATAATTTTAGCGTCGCGGAAATACAGCCTGTCGACAGAATCGCGTTCGGAGAGGGTGGGTTGTATGTAATACCGGTTAAAGTGATGAATCTGTTTCAGCAAAGAGGCATAGTTTCTGAAAGAGGTGCATGTGTAGTCAAAAGCTACATATCCCGAATTTGTTTTACGGCTCGGATCGTCGCCTTTATCACCGATGCAACTGCAACAGGCCGATGCTGCAATGATGCTTAATATGCTGTATTTAATTTTATTGATAATCATTCGTCTCTGGTTTTAAAATCTATATCCTCCGCCTATAATAAGAAAGTATCCCGTGTCTCCTACTCCTGTTTCCCACAAGGCAAACAGGTTTTTTCCGACCGAAACGCCGAAAAAAGTAATCTGTCCGCCCAGATTCGTTTCGCGATTGTAGCTTTGATAGTCGTTTGACCACTTTTCGTCCGTAATGCCGAGTCCGAGACCGACGGCAGAGTACAGGCGGATCACAGGACGGTTAAAGTACGTGAATCTGACGGCGGGATAAATACTGAAGTGATATTTCCTGTATTTATCCGATATTTGATTTGTCTCCGTACTTCTTTTGTTTTGCGATATGCCTGAATAGACAGCGTTTACAGACAGGGCTAACCAGCGTTTTAATTCCTGTGTGTATGAAAGGGAAATAGCCTGCGTGTATATTTTATCGTCGTAATAATATTTACCGCCGTTATACCGTTCCAGGGGAGTCCAATAATAGTAGTCAAACCAGTTGGTGTTACTGTAAAGAATATCATTAACGGCTCCCCAGCGAACCGTTATTTCGCGTTTTAATTTGTACGGTTCGCGTTCGCGGGTTCTCCCTTCCGCAGTGATACATAACGAAGTGATTATGTAACAGGAAATGAATAAAACTATTTTTTTCATTTTAGTTTATTTGTGTTGTTGTGACGCTTATATAGATGAATAAAAACGTCAAAACGTTGCATGTCGCATATCCATAAGGATATTTCCTGTGTCTTTTTACTTCAGATTCCCCACCCGTACGAGGTATTCCGCGATCTGAACCGCATTGAGCGCCGCACCTTTTTTAATCTGGTCGCTTACCGTCCAGAACGTAAGTCCGTTCGGATTAGTCAGGTCTTTGCGTATGCGGCCGACGTATACGGGGTCTTTATCGGCGACGAAAAGGGGCATCGGATAGTCCCTGTTTCCCGGGTCATCCTGCAGGATAATGCCTTCCGCACGGGCGAAAGCTTCGCGCACTTCTTCCACCGAAAGCGGACGTTCCGTTTCAACCCATGTGGCTTCGCTATGGGCGCGCATAACGGGAACACGCACGCAAGTCGCACTGACTTCAATGTCGGAGTGCATAATCTTACGGGTTTCGTTATACATTTTCATTTCTTCCTTTGTATATCCGTTATCCGTAAAGACATCCACCTGGGGGATGAGGTTGTAGGCGAGTTGATAGTAGAATTTCTCAACGGTCGGCGTTTCTCCGCTGATAAGCTGTTCATACTGTTTTTTCAGCTCGGCCATGGCGCTTGCACCGGCGCCGCTCGACGCCTGATAAGTGGCGACATGAACTCTTTTGATATGGGAGATTTTTTCAATCGCATGAAGGGCTACGACCATTTGTATGGTCGTGCAGTTGGGGTTGGCGATTATTCCCCTGGGACGATGTAACGCGTCTTCCGCATTTACTTCGGGGACAACGAGCGGGACGTCGTCGTCCATGCGAAATGCGCTCGAATTGTCAATCATCGCGGCGCCGTATTTGGTAATCGTTTCCGCAAAATCTTTGGATGTGCCGCCGCCTGCCGAGACAAAGGCTACATCAATATCTTTAAAATCATCGTTGTGATTTAGCTCTTTGACAATGTATTTTTCTCCGCGAAACGTATATTCTCGTCCCGCACTGCGAGATGAACCGAAAAGCGTCAGCCCGTCCATCGCAAAATTTCTCTCGTCAAGCACACGAAGGAATTCCTGTCCTACTGCGCCGCTTACTCCAACAATTGCTGCTCTCATTTTTTTCTGTTTTAAAGTTTGGAAAATAAATATTATTCTTATACATTTGCACACTTGTGTATAACCCTCACAAGTCACAAATGCGGCTGCAAATATAGTAATAATCTTAATAAAAAAACAGTATGAAGCGGGGATTGTTATTTATTCATTTCATTTTGGCGTTTAGCGGCTTGTCGGCAAATGATACGGATGCATCTCTGTTCGGCGATGTCAGGATAAACGAAGTGATGGCGGATTCGACCGGTTTGACGGCTTTACCGGCGACGGAATATGTGGAAATTTATAATGCGTCGGGGAAAGACCTTTCATTGTCAGGCTGGAAATTTGTATATGACGGCAAGGAGTCGGCTTTGCCCGATGTGGTTTTACCGGCCGGCGGTTATGCCGTTCTTTACCGTTCCGGCCGTGATATTACGGTTGCTCCCGGAGCGTTGTCGCTGGGGACGGACAAGTTCCCGTCTGCGCTTGCCAATACCGGCAAAATAATAGGTTTGAAAAATTCTAAAGGCGAAATGATTGATGAAGTCTCCTATCCGAAAGCGACGCGCGGCAAATCCCACGAACGCTCGGACGACGGGACATGGTATTTGTCTACCGATGAAAAGGGAGGCACGCCGGGTGCGGTCAATTCGCCCGCCACGCCGTCCGACCCGGGAACTGATCCCACTGACCCGGCTGAAGAACCGGAACCGGAACCCGAACCTGATCCGGAACCTGATCCTGCCGATCCTGCAGACCCGGAACCGGAGCCCGGTACAGAACCGACGCCTGACCCCACAGACCCCGATCCGCCTGTATTACCGGAAGATAATTCCGTTCCCGGCGATGTTATAATAAACGAGGTGATGGCCGATCCGGCCAGTCTGACGGAACTGCCGAAGACAGAATATGTGGAAATTTATAATGTATCCGGGAAAGACATCTCTTTATCGGGCTGGAAATTTGTGTATGACAACAGTGAATCGGATTTGCCTGAAGTGATTTTGCCTGACGGCGGCTATGCTGTTTTGTATCGCTCCGGTCGTGATATTACGGTGGCTCCCGGTGCGTTGTCGCTTGGAACGGCAAAGTTCCCCTCTGCGCTTAACAATACCGGCAAAATGATAGGGTTGAAAAATTCTAAAGGCGTAATCATTGATGAATTTAATTATCCGAAGGCGACTTCCGGTAAATCCCACGAACGCGCGGATGACGGGACATGGCACTTATCTACCGATGAAAAGGGAGGTACGCCGGGTGCGGTCAATTCGTTAATCACGCCGTCTGACCCGGGAACTGATCCCACAGACCCCGAACCGGATCCCGATCCCGACGATCCTGCAGACCCGGAACCTGATCCTGATCCCGATCCTGATCCTGATCCGACACCAGACCCCACAGACCCCGATCCGCCTGTGTTGCCGGAAGACAATTCTGCTCCCGGCGATGTTATAATAAACGAAGTAATGGCCGATCC
>JAITDQ010000130.1 GCA_031282485.1 Tannerella sp.
GACGTTTTAATTAAATCTTAACAAAATAGCTTGTATGCCGTAATTTTCCGGCTCTACTTTTGTCGCGTAATTTTAGCACGAAACGTAGAATGAAAAAGAAAATCGTCCATATAAAAACAGGAGCGCTCATACTGCTCGTTTTCCAGTTTTCAACCGCAAACATCCTTTTTGCCCGGCAGGAAGGGATACTGAAAGGAAAAATCGTTGACGGACGAACGCAGGAAATGCTCCCCGGAGCAAGCGTCGTCATAAAGGAAATACCGGACAGGGGCGTCGTCAGCGACATGGACGGGAATTATATGATGACCCTGCCTGTGGGGACGTATACGGTGGTTGCTTCCTACGTTTCGTATGCGACACTCGAAATAACGAAAGTTAATATCACAGAAGACGCACCGCTGATTCTCAACATAGACCTGAAAGAAGTGACGCAAGACCTCGGCGAAGTCATGGTCGTAGCGCGAATGGACATGGAGGCGGAGAAAGCGTTGATGATTGAACGGCAGCAGGCTTCGGTCGCCGTCGAGAATCTGGGGGCGAAGGAAATGTCGGTCAAGGGGCTTTCGACCGTTGCCGACGGGATAAAAAAAGTTACCGGAATATCCATGGAGGGGAACAGTAAAGTCTATGTCCGCGGACTGGGCGACAGGTACAGCATGACTTCGCTGAACGGTTTCCCCATCGCATCGCCCAATCCTGATAACAAGCTGATTCCGCTGACGCTGTTCCCGACGTCAATCGTCAGGAACATATCCGTCAATAAAGTTTACCGGCCGTCGGTCTTCGGCGATTATTCCGGCGCCCACATAAACGTGGATACGAAAGAAAACATCGGGAAAGATTACCTTACTTTCGGCATTTCGACCGGCGGGAGGACGAATATCCTGTTCTCCGACTTCTATTCTTCGGACAAAACCGGCGCGGGCGTCCCTTTCCTCGGCATTAACCGCGGCCTTGGGTTAAGCAAAAACATAAAAAACATGACGGCTGATGAGTTTGAGGACTGGCAGCTGACGAACAATCCCTTTCGAACGGGCTTTTCCGTCGGCAAAAAGACGGCGGTGCCTGACGTCGGGCTGGATTTCGGCGCCGGTAAGACGTGGAATGTCGGCAGCCGGAAGCTGAACGTTTTGCTGGCTGCCGGATTCAATAATGACCGGACATGGTACCGGGATGCTTACGTTTCGACGGTTAATGCCCAGGGCGTCGTCCGCGACGAATATCGTTACGACAAATTTATATACGAAACGACCACGACCCTGCTGGGGCAAATCGGGTATACGCTCGGGAAGTCCGGCCGGATGTCGTATAATGTAATGTTCATCAACAATACGGAGGATAATTACATGCGCCGCGAAGGTGTCGACGCCGAAGGAATAGAACTGATCGGGAGTAACAGCGTGTACCATTCCTACAAACTGTTTAACAATCAACTGACGGGAAAACACGAGTTGCAGCAGAACAAATGGTTTACGGACTGGCAGGTTTCCTACGGCCGTACGAAAAGCGATGAACCCGACCGCCGCCAGGTGATGTTCACCCATAACGGGAATCATACGCTGTCCCTCTTCAAACTCAATCAGCAGGAGACGATGCGCTACTTCGGGGAGTTATTCGAAGACGAATGGAACGGGGATTTGAAAATCAAATATATGCTGGGCGCCGGCGAATCCCGGCCGGGTTTTATCCGCGCGGGCGGTTCCGTACGCAGCAAGATGCGGGATTTCTATTCTTCGAATTTCTATTATAATTTGAAAAATATCTCCCCGCAGATAGATGATATTTATGATACGGACGATTACCTCAATTACCGTAACATAGCAAACGGGACGATTGCAGTCAACAAAAACTCGCTGCCACGGAACAAATATTATGCGGGAATGGACATCTATGCCGCATTTGCGGAGGCGGAATACAGTCCGGCCGCGCGGCTGCTTGTCGCCCTGGGGTTTCGCTACGAACATTCCAGGCAGCATGTGAGGTTTTGGACGGATGCCGCCGAGGAACGGCTTGCGACACTGGCGACGGACGATTTGTTTCCGGCCGTGAATCTTAAATATAATGTAAACAGGAACGGGAATCTTCGTTTGGGGCTTTCGCGCACCGTTACGCGTCCTTCCTTTCTGGAAATGGCTCCTTTCGAATATAAGGAATCGTACGGCGGCGCCACGATACGGGGATATGAGCGTATCACGAACGGGTATAATTATAATTTTGACCTGCGATATGAACTTTTCCACGGATTCGGCGACATGTATTCTTTCGGTGTCTACTACAAATATCTGGAAACGCCGATTGAACGCGTCCAGGAATATTCCGGGTCGCTCATACAGAGTTTCCGTAACGTGGACAACGGGCACGTGGCCGGCGCCGAAGTCGAAGTGCGCCGGCAGTTGACGCATCAGTTGAAGGTCGATTTCAATGCTTCTTATATTTTCACCCGCATATCCTTACCCGAAAAAGGTCTGTATACGGACAGGATAAGGCCGTTGCAGGGGGCTTCTCCCTGGTTGGCGAATCTGGATGTTAATTATTCGCCGCTCTGGGGTGACGAAAAACCGCTGTCGCTTTCGGCCGTTTACAATTTGCAGGGTCCCCGCATCCATTCGGTAGGTATCAACGGGGTGAGCAATGTGATTGAGGAGGCTGTGCACTCGCTGGATTTTATCGCTTCCTTCGCTTTCGGCAGGGGGATGAAAGTGAAATTGCAGGGCAGGAACCTGTTTAACCCGGAACATAAATTTACGCAAAAAATAAAGGATACGGGAAAGACGGAAACGGTAGAATATTTCCGCAAGGGATTGAATATCGGCGTCGGATTTTCCATGGATTTTTAATTATATACTTTTTAAAAAACGAATGACTATGAACAAGTATTTTGAACGAATCAGTTACGCACTGATGTTGACAGCAATGTTGAATGTATTTGTCGCCTGTGGCGGCGACGACGACCCTGACCCGGCTCCCGAACCGGATTCCGACGAACTTATTTTGAAAGGTGAACTGACGAACGAAAGAACGCTTAAAGCCGGGAACACGTACGAACTTATCGGCGGTTACCAGGTCAAACAGGGCGGCAACCTGATTATTGAAGAAGGCGTAACGATTGAGGCAACACGTACAATCGACGGACAGCCGGATTATATTATCATCGAACAGGGCGGCAAAATCAACGCGAACGGGACGAAAGACCATCCGATCGTGATGACCTCCACCCGCCGTCAGCCCGGCGCCTGGGGCGGCGTGCATATCTGCGGCCGGGCGCCGGTAAACCTCTCCGGCGGAACGGGCAAGTCCGAGATCGGCGATGCCACGTTCGGCGGCTCGACGGCCGACGACAATTCCGGGACGATGCGTTACGTACGCCTCGAATATACCGGTTTCGCCTTCAGCGAAACGAAGGAATCCAACGGTCTGACCATGTACGGCGTCGGCAACGGGACTACGATCGAGTACGTCCAGACATACAAAGGCTCCGACGACGGGTTTGAGTGGTTTGGCGGAACGGTGAACGCCCGTTACTTAGTATCGATGCACAGCGAGGACGATTCGTTCGACTGGACGGACGGCTGGATCGGCAAGGGGCAGTTCTGGGTAGCCATACAAGACCCGACAGCGCCCGGCGCCGACGGCACGGCTAACGGCGACTGCCTGATAGAGGCCGATAACCGCGAAGACAACTTCGGCAATACGCCGGTCTCACGTCCCACACTGTCGAACCTGACGCTGGTAGGAAACAACGACAGCAACGCCCAGAAACGCGGTATCCGCCTGCGTGCCGGTACCGGCATCAAACTTTACAACACGCTGGTGAAGGGAAAACCAACTTCGCTGACCGTCGCCACAGCCGAAACGGAACAAAGTTTCATCAACGGAACGTCCGTCGTCGAACATCTCTGGGCAGACAAAGCTTTCGCCTACGAAGGCGGCATCTCCGACCTTGCGCTGGACGCCAAAACCGGCAATGCCATAAACCAAAGCATCAACTTCTCCGCCGGTTATATCGGAGTCATCAGCGGAGACATCGACCTTTCCGCGTCCGACGCGTTCTTTACCAAAACGGATTATAAAGGCGCCGTCCCTGCGAATAATGACTGGACTGCGGGGTGGACGATAAAATAATGGTTAATGGTTAATGGTTAATGATTAATGATTATTGAGCCTGTCGAAGTACCGGTCATTGAGCCTGTCGAAATGATGGTTATTGAGCTTGTCGAAATGATGGTTAATGGGTGCGAAATGAAAAAAAGGAAAATGACGGGATGAATGCTTCGGGCTGTGCCCTTGCAGGTGACGGGATGTGTGCTCCGTCATTTTCTTTTTTATCTATGGAATGGACTTTCCTTTTAATTCTTAATTTCAGTCTTTAGACGGGCAATTTCTGCAAGAAGAATTTCAGTTTCCTTAGCGAGTTTTTCGCGCTCTTCGCGTTCTCTTTCAAGTTCTTTTTCGCGCTCTTCAAGTTCTTTAGCGAGTTTTTCGCGCTCTATTCTGCCTTCTTCCCTGCCTATTATTTCACCTTCTATCCTGCCTTCAAGTTTGGTGGAGGCAATGGCACTCAGGTCTCTACTGCGCTGTTCCTGCATATAGTCGTAGGCTTTACGCTCTTCCGGCGTGAGATTGTCGCGGTCGAGCGCTTTGCGAGCTTTCTTCAGGCCTTTGGCTTTAAACTCGTCTTTTATAACGTTGTGCTTCAGGAAATAGATCCATTCATCCAGCGTGTCCTTCGCTACGTCGTTAAAATTATTGACTTTTAGAATGTAGTATTCGGGATAGATGTCGCCCGCCATTTTCCGCCCGAATGTCTTGCGCTGTGCCATGGAGAGATGCAGTTCATCCTTCCTGTGCAGACCCGTGAAATGGGTACGGCCGTGATAGACATAGTCCTTGCCCTGTCCCAAATCAAAATATACGATGTTGATGGAATAGACTTTTTTCACTTCCACGTATTCCGATCCCTGAACCATACGCTCGGTAATCGTTTTGCTTGTCCCGTACAGCATACGATGCAGGTAATCTATCTCAAACCTGAACTGCAACTCTATCAGCATTATTTCACCCGATTCGGCTTCTACCAGAATGTCAACCCGGTTGGACTTGTCTACCGAATCCTCCTTATTGCTTTCGCTTTCGCCGATGGCCTTTACCGAGATATCGCGCATGAGCAGCTCGCTCAAAAAACCTTCCAGTACTTCAAAGTTGGCTTTGTTGCGTAACAACCGCTTTAACGCATAATCGAATGATATCAGCACCCGTTCGCCTTTTTTACACTCTTCCATGACTTTTCTCCTCCTGTTTTTAATGTCCCACAAAGATAATTCCTTTTTTCTATACAGACAAAAAATGGGGAACAGAATTTACAAATATATGTTCATCCTGTAAATTTTAAAATGCTGTGAATATCAATCTTAACCGAATCGTAACAAAAAAGTCGGGAAGTTGTAAATATCGCGCAGTACTTTCGCCGGCGAGAATTGAAACGTATTAAATACAAATTTTTGAGAAAAATGAAAACGACTATTCTGACAATCCTTATTTTATCGGTGTCTCTGGCCGGTGCGCAGGCGCAGCGCATAAAGGGGTCGGACACGATGTTGCCCCTGTCGCAGAAGGCGGCGGAAGAATTTATGAAAGCCAATCCCGCACGTACCGTCACGGTCACCGGCGGCGGGAGCGGCACAGGCATCGCCGCTCTGCTCGAAGGGACAACCGACCTGGCGCAGCTCTCGCGCAAAATCAAGTTTGACGAAAAAAATAAACTCCGGGAAAAAGGCAAAACCGTGAAGGAAATAACAGCGGCCTACGACGCCCTGGCCGTCATCGTGCATCCGTCCAACAAGGTGACGAACCTCACCCGCGAACAGTTGGAAGGTATCTTCACCGGGAAAATCAAAAACTGGAAAGACGCAGGCGGCGACGACCTGACCATTATCCCCTATTCCCGCGAGACATCCTCCGGTACATACGAGTTTTTCAAGGAAAATGTGTTGAAAAACAAAAACTACATGTCCGGCATCATGAGTATGCCCGCTACGGGCGCCATTATCCAGTCCGTCAGCCAGACGAAAGGCGCTGTCGGCTACGTCGGTCTGGCTTACCTGAACAGGGACGTAAAAGCCGTCCGCGTCTCGTACGACCAGGGCAAAACGTATGTCGAACCGACCGTTGCCAATGCTAAAAACGAGACTTACCCGATCGTCCGCCCCCTGTATTACTATTACGACACAACCGTCGAGAGCAGCGTAAAACCTTTCGTTGATTTCATCCTCTCCGGCAAGGGACAAAGCATCGTTTCGGAAACGGGATTCGTTTCCGTCAATTAAAAATCAAATCTCAACTGCATGATGTCTTCATCCCGCTTTCATTCCCTGTTCGTAAAAATATCGGAACGCGCCGTAAGAGCTTTGCTGGTCTGCAGCGGCAGCATCACCGGCGTCGCTATCATACTCATCGTTGTTTTTCTTTTCAGGGAAGGATTCGGGCTGTTCGGCAGTCCTTCCGTCGAAAGCGGGTATGCGCTGTGCGTCCATTCGTCCAACTCAATCGAAGAACTCTCCCCCATGCAAATCAAACAAATCTTCGACGGCGAAATAACCGATTGGAACAGTCTGGGGAGCAACCGGGGAGAAATCGTTCTTTTCCGCTTCGACGAAATATTCTCCCTCTATCCCGAAGAAGAATTTGGCGAAGACTATGCGCTGCTTCCGCAAAAACTCGGCGAAGTCATCGCCCGCAACCCGGATATCATCGCCTGCCTGCCCGAACAGTATTTGCCGGAGACGGACGGTTCGGTCAAAATACTGCCGACAAAAAACATCTTGGCAACCGATTTCTTCGGAGGAAAAGAATGGCTGCCTACCGCCACTCCTTCGCCGCAATTCGGGGCGCTGCCGTTAATTGCGGGCACACTGTGGGTAAGTTTCTTCGCCATTCTGATTGCGCTTCCGCTGGGGTTGGGGGTGGCCGTCTACATGTCGGAACTTGCCGGCGAACGCTCGCGCAGGCTGCTCAAACCGGCAATCGAACTGCTGGCCGGCATACCGTCCGTCGTATACGGATTCTTCGGGCTGGTCGTCCTCGTCCCCCTCATCCGGCAAACGTTCGCCCTGCCTGTCGGCGAAACGGCTTTTGCGGGCAGTCTGATACTCGCAATCATGGCGCTGCCCACAATCATCACAATCGCCGAAGACGCGATGCGGGGCACGCCCATGGCCATGCGCGAAGCCAGCCTCGCACTGGGAGCCACCCGCTGGCAAACGATTTATAAGGTAATCATACCCTACGCCTCGTCGGGAATCATGGCCGCCGTCGTGTTAGGCATCGGCAGAGCCGTAGGCGAGACCATGGCCGTACTGATGGTCACCGGCAATGCCGCCGTAATGCCAACTTCCCTTTTCCAGTCCATACGGACTATCCCCGCAACTATCGCGGCCGAACTGGGCGAAGCCCCGGCCGGCGGCGCACATTACCGCTCTCTGTTTCTGCTGGGATGCATCCTGTTCATCATCACAATGATCATCAGCATATCAGCCGAACTCATCTCCAAACGAAAATCCGGGTTATGAACAAAAAGACGAAACAAAAAACAGCATTCGTGATATTCCGCATACTGGGACTGCTCGTTGTCGGGATTCTCTTCTGGATACTCGGATTCATCCTGTACAACGGCATCGGGGTCATCAGCTGGGAATTTCTGACGGCCGCCCCGACGGAAGGAATGACTGCCGGCGGGATATTTCCCGCCATTGCGGGAACGCTCGCGTTGATAGCGGGAAGTGTGATTTTTTCATTCCCCGTCGGCGTGATGTCGGCCATTTACATGAACGAATACGCCGGCAACGGTTGGGTCGTACGCTTTATCCGCATCATGACCAACAACCTGGGAAGCATCCCTTCGATCGTATTCGGGCTGTTCGGCATGGCATTGTTCGTCAATGCCATGAATTTCGGCGATTCCATACTTGCCGGTTCGTGTACGCTCGGACTGCTGGTTTTACCCCTGATCATCCGCACGACGGAAGAGGCGCTGAAAGCCATCCCCGACTCCTACCGCACGGGAAGCCTGGCGCTGGGAGCTACGAAACTGCAAACCGTCCGGCGCGTAATCCTCCCCATGGCATTTCCGAACATCATCACGGGATTAATTCTTTCTATCGGACGGGTTTCGGGCGAGACGGCGCCTGTCCTCTTCACCGTAGCCGCCTATTTCCTGCCGAAACTCCCGGAGAGCATCTTCGACCAGGTCATGGTACTCCCCTACCACCTGTACGTGATTGCCACAAGCGGAACCGACATCGAAGCTTCCCGCCCGGTTGCCTACGGTACGGCCTTAGTCCTGATAACAATCGTACTGCTGATGAACCTGCTGGCGTCGGCGCTGCGGAGATATTTCGGACGGAAAGTAAAAACAAACTGATTGACTATGATACAGGCAAAAAACATAAATTTCTATTACGGCGACTTCCATGCGCTGAAAGACATCAGCATGGAAATAGAAGCCAACACGGTAACGGCCTTCATCGGCCCTTCGGGTTGCGGGAAATCCACGTTCCTGCGGTTGTTCAACCGGATGAACGAACTGATCGAAAACACGCGCCTGACCGGCGAGTGCCTGATCGAAGGACGCAACATCTATCACAAATCCGTCGAAGTGGACGAACTGCGGAAGAAGGTCGGCATGGTATTCCAGAAACCGAATCCCTTCCCCAAATCCATATTCGAAAACGTCGCATACGGACTGCGTGTGAACGGCGTACGCGACAAATCCCGCATCGCCCGCCGGGTGGAAGAATCGTTACAGGCCGCCGCCCTCTGGGACGAAGTCAGGGACAAGCTGAAAAAATCGGCCTTCGAGCTTTCGGGCGGGCAACAGCAACGGCTCTGCATCGCCCGCGCACTGGCCATATCCCCGTCCATCCTGCTCATGGACGAACCGGCCTCGGCGCTCGACCCGATTTCAACGTCCAAGATCGAAGAACTCATCCATTCCCTCAAAAAAAACTACACCATTGTCATCGTGACCCACAACATGCAACAGGCAGCCCGCGTCAGTGACAAAACAGGTTTTTTCATGCTCGGCGAACTGATTGAGTACAACGCTACAAAAAAAATATTCCTCAACCCCGACAAACAGCAAACACAAAATTACATAACCGGACGTTTTGGTTGACATCACTCCGGTCTTAATATTTCAAACAGTTATGATACATACCGAAAAAGAATTACAGTACTTAAAAGAAGAAGTGAACGAGATGTGGAAGCTGGCGCTTTCGCAGCTTGAGAAATCGAAACAAGCCCTGCTGACCGGCGATTTTGAGCTGGCAAGGGAAATCGTCAGCCGCGAAAAACGGGTAGACGCCTTCGAACTGAAAATCGAAAGCGATTGCGAAAACTACATCGCCCTGTACAGTCCCGTCGCCGTCGACTTGCGCTTAGTGCTTTCGCTCATCAAAATCATCATCACGCTCGAACGCATCGGCGATTTTGCCGAAGGCATAGCGCGGCACGTGATCGACGATGACTGCAATAAAATCGACACCCGCGTAATCGAGGAACTGCAAATCGAAAAAATGTTCGACACACTGCTGACCATGCTTTCCGACTGCTTTGTCGCCCTCGAAACCGAAAACACGCGCGTCTCCGGGAAAATCCTCTCCAAAGACGATGAAATCGATACGCTTTACCGCAATTCGCTGGCCATACTGACACGGTGCATGGAAAACGATCCCAAACTGATTCACTGCGGACTGAAACTGCTGCTGCTCATCCGTAAACTCGAACGCATCGGCGACCATTGCAGCAACATCATGGAAGAAATCGTTTTCTACGTGGATGCGAAAGTGCTGAAACACGGGAAACAGACGGAATGAAAAAAAACGGCAAATTTCAATCCCCGTTCACAACTTTTTTTTATTTTTGCTGAAAAATACAAGTTTGAAACAAATGGAAAAACAAAAAATATTTATCGTCGACGACGACCCGGACATTTGCGAAATCCTTTCGTACAACTTAGTAAACGAAGGATACGAAACGGAACTGGCACACTCGGCGGAAGAAGCCTTCGGGAAACTCACCTCCGACTTTTCTCTGATCCTGCTGGACATCATGATGGGCGGCATGTCGGGCTACCAGTTTGCCCGGACGTTGCGGAGCATGGGAAACGAAACGCCTATCATCTTCCTTACGGCCAAAAATACCGAAAACGACATGCTGACCGGCTTTTCCGTAGGCGGCGACGACTACATCTCCAAACCCTTTTCGCTGAAAGAAGTTTCGGCACGGGTAAAAGCCATACTGAAACGCCGGCAAACGGATCCCGCCCGGACGAATAAATTCGTCTACAAAGACATCATCATCGATTTCGACATCAAGGAAGTGACGGTTGCAGGCAAAAGCGCCGGCGTCACAAAAACCGAATTTGAGGTACTGGCTTTCCTTGCTAAAAATCAGGATCACATCTATTCCCGCGAAGAACTCATCAATCATATATGGGAAAAAGCCCCCTACATCACGGAACGCACGGTCGATGTTCACATCACGCGACTGCGGAAGAAATTAGGTGAATACGCCCCGCTGATTTCCAACAAGTCGGGTTATGGCTACCGGTTTAATATCAGCAACGTATGAAAATAACCTACAAACAAAAGCTCTTTTTCTATTTCGTTGTCATTTTTGCCGTATTCACAACGGGCATCCTTGTTTTTGAGAAATCACGCGACCGCCGGTTCCGCACCAATTCCCTGCAGGAAAAATTGGACGCATACGCCGACATCATCAACAATTCCATTGACAGGCACGCCCGCCCGCCGGAAGCTATCGACAGCGTCCTCACGCTGTTCCCCCCGAACCTCCGCATCACGCTCATCAGCCGGCAGGGGAACGTCATATACGACAGTGCGATAGAGGAAACCGCCCTGCTGGAAAACCACGCCGAACGGCCGGAAATCATACAGGCGCGGAAAAACGGGAACGGCACGGACATACGGTTTTCACACTCGAACAACATCGAATACATCTACTACGCCAAGCGGTATACCGACTATTACATCCGGGCGGCTTTCCCGTACGACACCCGCATACGGCATTTTCTGGAACCGGACAACCGTTTCCTGTACTTCATCGTCATGCTGTTCCTCATCATGTCGGTGCTGATCAACTACGTGGCCGGGCGATTCGGGAAATCAATAAAACAGCTCAAGGAATTTGCCCTGTCGGCCGGGAAAGAAACGATTCACTTCCCCAACGACGAGCTGGGCGAAATCGGCTCGAAAATCAGGGAAAACTATGAGCAGATAAACCGCAACAAAAGGAAAATCTCGCTCGAACGCGAAAAACTCCTCCAACACGTCCACATCTCCGGCGAAGGACTGTGCTTTTTCTCCCGCGACAAACGGGTCAAATTCCATAACGGGCTGTTCATCCAATACCTGAACTTCCTGACCGACGAATCAACGTCCGACCCCCTGACCGTTTTTACGGAGCCGAAATTCGAAGAAGTCGTAACGTTCCTGTCGCAACCCCCCGAACAGCAAAACTACTTCGAGACACAGATCAGCTATCAGGGACGATTCTTCAACATCCAGCTGAACCTGTTCGAAGACCGCAGTTTCGAAATCATCATAAACGACACCACCCGCCAGGAAAAAACGCATCGCCTGAAACAGGAAATGACGGGAAACATCGCACACGAACTGCGAACGCCCATTACAAGCATCCGCGGATACCTCGAACTGATCCTCTCGCAACCGCTCGACGACGCAACCGCGAAATCATTCACGGAAAAAGCCTACAGGCAGACACTCGTGCTCTCGGAGCTAATCCGCGACATGAGCCTGATTTCGAAAATCGAAGAAACGCCCCGCTCCTTCCGCCTCGAAGCCGTCAACCTGAACGAACTGCTCCGTTCGTTAAAAAACGACCTAAAGAACGACCTGGAAGAAAAAAACATTCGAATGGAATGTAACACAGGCGACGGCATCGTCGTCAACGGCAACCGAAACCTGCTCTACTCCGTCTTCCGCAACCTGACCGACAACGCAATCCGCTACGCAGGCGAAAACATTGACATCCTCGTCAACAAATACGGAGAAGACAACGATTTCTACTACTTCACGTTTGCCGACACAGGCGCCGGCATCCCCGACGAACAGCACCTGACCCGCCTTTTCGAACGATTCTACCGCGTAAACGAAGGCCGCACACGCGATACCGGCGGGTCAGGCCTGGGACTCTCCATCGTAAAAAACGCAATCCTCTTCCACAAAGGAAACATCACCGTAAAAAACCGCGCCGGAGGCGGCCTGAAATTCATTTTCAACCTGCCGAAGTACAAACAA
>JAITDQ010000195.1 GCA_031282485.1 Tannerella sp.
ACTGCCTTTAGCAAGGGGCGTCGACATGATTTCAGACTGTTCAAAGATAGCAAAGCTTATTTCAAAGACACCACTAAATGTTTAATAGATACAGGTTACCAAGGATTTGGCAAACTTCATGCTAACAGCGAACATCCAAATAAAAGAATCAAAAGGCAACCATTGACTAAAGAAGATAAAAACGAAACCGGGAGATAGTATTACAGCGAATAATGATCGAGAACATTATTCGAGATGTTAAGATTTTCAGGATTCTCGCCGAAAAGTATCGTAATAGAAGGAAACGATTCTCGCTTAGATTCAATCTTATCGCTGCATTATACAATATCAATCTCGACTATAAGTGATTTATCGAAGAGGTCTAATGAATTCAAATCAAGGAAAACGGACGGGATTCAATATAATCAGCAATTAATTATTCAATTAAATAATCATATTATGGCGCTTTACATTGACGACTTAGGCTCAAAAAAGATTCACATACTGTACACCCGTTCCGATGGCAGCGTGATGTTAGACATCAAAACAGATGCAACATTCAAGTTTGAACTATCTTCGCAATCCACCGGGCGGCCCGAACTGATTCTCATCGACCGGTTCCGTCCCGGAGTAGAACGTTGCTCCGAATACCTCGACTATGTATACATCAACCAGCACCCAGCCAACCATTATGACGCCGACGCTCTGATACAAGAGCTCAGCTTCATCGGGTCTTTTAACGCCGGGGGCAGCGTATCCGGGTCAAGCACGCTGACGGCTTTCGAGCCGGGCAAAGAATACAAGGCAGGACAGCCGGTAGTAGAAAACGGTGTAATCTACACTGCGAAAGCAGATTTTGAGGGGGGCGCGCAGTTTTCCCCCGACGACTGGGACAAGCTCATTACAGGTATCGAAAACCTTGGCGCCGGCATCGGGATATATTTAGACTCTGTAGGAAACGCCCTATGGATTAACATAGACACTAACGACGAAGGATTGAAAAACTTCATCAGAGAAACAGCAGGCGCAGGCAGTGGTATGGTTCCCGACTATGCGAAAATGGAATCAACCAACAGGATTCCACAAAGCGGCGGATCGTGGACGGCCGACGCAACGGGTTATATATGGGTTCAAGCAGTGATTTCAGACGGTGGGAATAACGTCATCGTAACGATAGACAATAAAGTCGTGCTTCGCGGAAGCAACAACACTGTTGCTTCCGGAGTCTTTCAAATACAAGAAGGCGACGTTATAAAAGTATTAAGCGAATCAGGCGAAGGAACACTCTCATATTGCAATGTCCTGTTCATCCCGCCCAAACAAGTTGGCGCAATAGCCGACCTTGCCGGTAAAGTTAATATTCTGACGCCCTTCACATTCGAAGATGAGACAGGCGAACATCCCGGCGTTGTTGAGGTCAACACCACCGAAAATGGATTTAGAGCAAGAGCGCAGGATACGGATAAACGCTTTTACAATGAGCATATAATCAGCTACTATGAGATACTGATGCGCTGCCGGCAGCACGACGCGTTTTGGAACCTGTTGCAGGAAACAGCATTAGGTATGGTTAAAATGCAGGGTGACGACAAGTACACATGGCACTATGACAAGGGCGGCTCCTCAGGAGCTATTTTCACGCCCGACAATGAGCTGGCTACGGTAGGAGACATCGCTGCGTTAAAGGATTCTATAAGGGAAATAGTACGGGAAGAAATACAGGATTTACTTGACAATATAGAGTTTGTTCCGGAAGAAATTTAATAATTTATAATTCAAAAATCATGGAAAAATTTATAGAAGAAATCATAGAAGAAAAAATACGTGAAAAATGTCTTGTTGACAGTTCCATTAAAATAATCACCAGCGGGAATATTCCTACAACGGACAAACTAAGCGAAGGGGAACTCGCCTACGGAACCATCAACGGCGAGGTTCGGTATTTCTTCAATCCCACCGGACAGGAGATTATCGAACTGATTCCGAAAACAATTAACAATTAACAATTGACAATCAACAATTAACAATTGACAATTGACAATCAACAATTAACAACTAACAATCAATAATTTATATTTTACAATCAACAATTTAATTTTTCTATCATGGCAAAAAATCTATTAATCGACAGTCCCATCAACATAATCACCGGCGGGACAGTACCAACCACCACCACCCTGAAAAAAGGAGAACTCGCTTACGGAACCATTGGCGGCAAAGTACGATATTTCGGAAACGCAACCGGTTCAGCCATTATCGAACTCACCCCGAAGGAGTACACCGCCCTTGCGAATGGCGGTATCACCATCAACGCTAATGGGGAAATATCAGTCGCCACAGGCTCCGTAACGGAAGCAATGCTGGCGGCAGCCCTCGCCACCAAAATCAACAACGTACTGGCAAAAGACAACACAGCAGCTTTCACACCGACGGGCGACTACAATCCAGCGACAAAGAAGTACGTAGACGACAAAGTAAGCGCACTCGGTACGCTGCTAACGCTCAAGGGTACCAAGACGGCCACTTCGGCGCTGCCTTCAACCGGAAACAAAACAGGTGATGTCTGGCTCGTAGGAGCATCCGGCGCCGCTGACATGGAAGAATGGGTATGGGACGGTACCGACTGGGAAAAGCTGGGCACTACCACCACCGTCGACCTCTCGGGTTATTACACCTCCAGCCAGACAGACTCGGCAATCAGTACCGCCATATCCAACAACCAGTCATTGACGGCAGCCACCGGTCAATCCGTATCCATTGGCGGAACCAGAACTGCCGCTACGGCAACCATCAACGCAGCAGCTGCCGTTTCAGGCGGCGGCTTGAAAGTCACCTCCGGAGCGTTGGAATTAGATACCGACAATATCACGGTGACGCTTGTAACAAACGAAATTTGAGTTAAACAAGTCATATTTTTATTTGCAGGTCGCCGGCACTGTGAAGCGGCGGCGGCCTTTTTTTAATTAACATCCGGAAATTAATTTATGAAAAATATTCCAGTTCCCAATCCGATAAAGACTAACGGTTACAGCGGCGCGCTGCCGGAAGTCGGTACACTGCAAGACGGGGAAATACTTGTCGACCCGATACGCCAGAAGGTGTTTGCACCGGATTTTAACGGCACTCCCTTTGAGGTTGGCGGTATTCCCGACGGCTCCATAACTGCCGACAAGATAGCATCAAATGTTAAACTCCTCCGCTCTGCCGACGTTATCATCGGCTTGCAGAACAGTATTAATGCACGCTTCGCGGATGTCCTTGTCGGCGGAACGTCGGGTAATGATGACTGCACGGCTGCCATCAATGCTGCTATCTCCTCCCTGCCTTCAACAGGAGGACGGATACTGCTGCTGAGCGGAACCTATACTGTAGCCGGAAAAATAAACATCACCAAACCTGTCACTTTCGAGGGTCAGGGCGCCGGGACAATAATCAACCTTACCGGCAGCGGTTCATCCGGCGGATTCTACATAAGTTATAACTACTCCGGCACAATCGGTTCTATGCGTAACCTGAAGATAGTAACGAGTACCCCAACTGCAATATCTTTTTCTATTGGAGGTAACTTTATCGTGGAGGGCTGTTTTTTCGACATCAACGGAACTGCACGTTTATTATCTTCAAGCAGCGGCTACCACATTACCTTTACGAACAACATCATAGACTGTGATGGCGCTACCGGCAGTACCGCTCATGCCGGATATATAGATTTTACAGGCACTAATACAAACTGTGTTTTTGAGAACAACACATTTCTTCTGGCCAAAAATTCTACCGCCTCCGTTAAACTGTACAGCATTGTCGGTACGGCCAACCTTATCCAGTTCCGCAATAACCGTTACTATTTTAACCAACTCGGCGGTTCCGGCTCTTACTATATGTATTACTTTAATCCTTCATCCTGCAAAGGACTGAGGATAACCGGCGAATCGGCAACGAGTAGCGTTACAATAAGCAGTTTTTACCTTATGGATGCCGGAAACAGTTCTACAAACTGGGAGATGATGATTACCCACAACGACTGGTCGGGACTTGTTTCGGCAGGTATGAGCAGCTCTCCGTTCGGAACTCTTTTATCAAACAACGGAAGTCCTACAACGATGGGAATACATTCTCAGAAACTTATAGGGTT
>JAITDQ010000206.1 GCA_031282485.1 Tannerella sp.
ACATTTTCGCGAAGCGCTTCATTTCGTATTGAACCGTTTAAACTGTCCGAAAAAGAGCGCGCCGCATTTCGTAATAAACATATTGGTTTTGTTTTTCAGTTTCATCAGTTATTGCCTGAATTTTCCGCTCTTGAAAACGTGATGATTCCTGCCTTGATAGCTCGCTGCGATTATCATGAAGCGGAAGAGAAAGCGATGAAGTTGCTTGTTTTTTTACGTTTGAAAGACAGGATAAAGCACAAACCGTCGGAGCTTTCCGGTGGCGAAAAACAGCGTGTTGCCGTAGCAAGGGCTTTGATCAATAATCCTTCCGTTATTCTCGCCGACGAACCTTCGGGCAGTCTTGATTCGAAAAATAAGGATGAACTTCATTCTCTTTTTTTTGATTTGAGAAATGAAATGGGACAGACATTTGTGATTGTGACCCACGATGAACAGCTGGCGCGACTTGCAGACAGGATTATTTATATGAAAGACGGTTTGATTATTTCCTAAAAACAGTAGATATGCAGACAAGAGATACGTTTGGCAGTCGTTTGGGCGTGATTTTTGCTACGGTAGGCTGCGCCGTGGGGCTTGGGAATATTTGGCGGTTTCCCTATATGCTGGGTTCTAACGGTGGCGCGGCTTTCCTGCTGATTTATTTTCTTTGCGCACTGCTTTTGGGATTGCCGGTGATGATTGCAGAGTTTTACATTGGCCGTCACTCCCGGCGAAATGCTGTTGGGGCGTTTAAGGCGATTGTTCCGAAAACGGGCTGGGCGGTTATCGGTTATAACGGCGTGTTGGCCGCGTTTATTATTTTGGGTTTTTATTCCGTTATATCGGGCTGGACTTTTGAATATGTATTCCAGTCGGTTACGGATTCTTTTACGGGAAAGTCGGTGAATGATTTCGAATCGGAATTTCTACTCTTTTCATCCGGTACGTTCCGGCCTCTTTTTTGGGCGCTGTTATTTATTTTCATCACCCATTTTATTGTTACTTCGGGCGTAAAAAAGGGCATCGAACGTTTTTCCAAATTGCTTATGCCGGTGCTTTTTGTTATACTTGTCGTGTTGTGTATACGTTCCGTTACGCTTCCGGGGGCGATGTCGGGTTTGGCGTTTCTGTTTGCTCCCGATTTCGGGAAGATTGATTCGTCGGTTTTGTTAAGCGCCATGGGTCAGGCGTTTTTTTCGCTTAGCGTGGGCATGGGATGTCTGATAACTTATTCTTCCTATTTCGGCGATAAGACGAACCTCCAGTCAACGGCGCTGCAAGTAGCGATAATTGATACGTTTATAGCCGTGCTGGCCGGTATAATGATTTTCCCGGCCGTTTTCAGTTTCGGGATTGAACCTGCTGCCGGCGTGGAACTTGTTTTCATCACTTTGCCGAATGTTTTCAGCAAACTGCCTTTAGGCAATCTGTGGGCATGTATTTTTTTTCTTTTGCTGTCGGTTGCCGCACTTACTTCTACCATTTCGCTTCATGAAGTAGCCACTGCATATCTTCATGAGGAACGTCATATATCGCGTAAAAAAGCCGCTTACTGTGTTTCTTCGGGCGTTATCGTTCTGGCGGTGTTAAGTTCTCTTTCTTTTGGAATATTGAAGGATTTTACCGTATTTGGTCTTACCATTTTTGATTTTCTGGATTATGTCACGGCAAAATTGATGCTTCCGCTCGGCGGGATGTTTATCTGTATTTTTGTGGGCTGGCGTATTGATAAAAAGATTCTGAAGGCGGAGTTAACAAACAGGGGAACCGCCACGTTTTATTTTTTCGGCGTGTACAGCATCTTATTAAAGTATGCAGCGCCGGTTGCGATTGCCTTCATCTTTTTGAACGAACTGGGTCTTATTAATATTATTCAGACTGTTTTTTAATGCTTATCTGTTTCGAAATAATATATTTTTAATTACTTTTGTGGCATTGTTTCAACAGTTAACTTCTTTGATATGTCCTGGCATGATTTCTTTTACTTTTCAAAAGGTGAACGGCAGGCTTTGATTTTGTTGCTTTGCCTTATTGTGATTGCAGGTATTTTGTTGATATCAAACAATAAACCTGTTCCGGCGGACGATTCCGTTGCCGGCAGGACGGAATACGCATCTGACGGTAATACGCAAAATTCCGCGGATTCCGCTTCTCCCGAAAACGTTGTTCCTTCCGTTACTCCTCCGAAACGTTCGCAACCCGCGAATAAAAGCGTTACGCAAAACCAATCTGAAAAAAAATCCGTCTCCGGGCGAACGGCCGGCGTGGCGGAAGATAAAAAGGAAACGGTTTCGGAGCGCGTTAAACGTATCACTTCTTCTTCCCGTCCCTCCTATCCCCGTACTGAAAAGTTTGAGAAAGGCGTTGTTGTGGAACTTAATACGGCGGATACGGCGATATTGAAAAAAATTCCGGGTATCGGAAGCAGTTATGCCCGCCGTATTGTCGGTTATCGTAATCTTTTGGGCGGTTATTATTCGGTCACGCAGCTGAGTGAGGTTTATGGCGTTGACGAAGAACGTTATAATGCCTTTGTACCTTGGTTTACGGCCGATACGTCGCTTATATCCAAGCTCCGGGTTAATGAATTGTCGCAGGATTCGCTGCAGCGGCATCCTTATATAAATTATAATCAGGCAAAAATTTTAATCCGTTTACGACGGCAAAAAGGAAAACTTACAGGCTGGGAAAACCTGCAATTACTCAATGAATTTATGGATATTGACAGGGAGCGGTTGAAGCATTATTTGTCCTTCGAATGAAAATCTGTCGAAAATTTATCTTTGCTGTTAACGAATAAATTTTTACCTTTGCATATTCATAGAATTCATATTCGTTAAAAAATTATCATGAAAGAAATGGTAAATGAGACAGATACGCCTCTAATGAGGCAGTATTACGATGTAAAATCGAAACATCCGGACGCTATATTATTGTTTCGTGTGGGCGATTTTTATGAAATGTACGGTGAGGATGCCGTAGCAGGTGCAGGAATTTTGGGCATTGTGCAGACCAAACGTTCCGCGTCATCTCCCAATGCCATTGCTATGGCGGGTTTTCCTCATCATGCACTTGATACGTATCTCCCGAAATTAGTTCGTGCAGGGAAAAGAGTGGCAATTTGCGATCAGCTCGAAGATCCGAAAGTTGCTAAAAAAATTGTCAAGCGGGGAATTACCGAGTTGGTGACGCCGGGAATTTCGATTAATGATAATATACTGAATAATAAGGAAAATAATTTCCTCGCTGCCGTGCACATTGGGAAATCCCTTTGTGGAATAGCTTTTCTGGATATTTCTACCGGTGAATTTCTTACGGCGGAAGGAATGCCGGATTATATTGACAAGTTGCTTAACAATTTTGCTCCCAAGGAGATTCTCGTTGAACGTAATCACCGCGCGCAGTTCGAAGAAATGTTTGAGACACGTTCCCTTCTGTATCCGCTTGACGACTGGATTTTCACCGAGGATACGGCGCGCGACCGTTTGCTTAAACATTTTGAAACGAAGACGTTGAAAGGTTTCGGCGTAAATAACTTGCAGTGCGGAATCGTCGCTGCGGGCGCAATCCTCTATTATCTCGACATGACGCAGCATACGAATATTGCTCATATTACGTCGCTTTTGCGTATTGAGGAAGATATTTACGTGCGGCTTGACAAGTTTACGGTGCGTAATTTGGAATTGCTTCATGCGATGACGCCCGAAGGCGTTTCCCTGCTGGATGTTATCGATAAGACGATTTCTCCTATGGGGGGACGGCTGCTTCGACGCTGGATTGTTTTTCCATTGCGGAATTTAAAGGCGATTAAGGAGCGTCAGCATGTCGTTTCTTACTTTTTAAGTTATTCCGATAAAGCCGATTCAATGGAAATGCTGCTTTCCCAGATTGGCGATATGGAGCGTATTATTTCGAAAGTATCGGTCGGTCGCGTTACGCCCCGCGAGATGGTTCAGTTGATGTTTGCTTTGAGGGCGATCGTTCCGATAAAAAAAATATGTAAGGGAAGCGGTAATAAATCCCTGATGACGTTCGGGGATGAACTGGAACCTTGTCTTGAGATATGCGACCGTATCGAAAAGACGATAAGTAAGGATCCCCCGGTTTTAGTCAGTAAGGGCGGGGTGATTGCTCCCGGCGTGGATAAGGAACTGGACGAGTTGCGGGAACTGGCTTTTTCGGGTAAGGATTATTTGCAGCAGTTGCAGCAGCGCGAAATTGAACGTACCGGCATTTCCAGTCTTAAAATATCGTTTAATAATATTTTCGGTTACTATATTGAGGTTCGTAATGCGCACAAGGATAAAGTGCCGGCGGACTGGATACGCAAACAAACGCTTGTTAGTGCGGAACGCTATATTACGGAAGAATTGAAGGAATATGAGGAAAAAATACTTGGCGCCGAGGAGAGAATCCTTGCTTTGGAACAGCGTCTTTATAATGATCTGGTACTTGCTGTTACCGAGTTTATCTCGCCGATACAAAATAATGCCAACCGGATCGGTTATATTGACTGTTTGCTTTCTTTTGCCCGTTCTGCGAGGATGAATCATTATGTATGTCCCGTTGTTAATGATACGGAGATAATCGATATTAAGGCCGGACGGCATCCTGTGATAGAAAAACAGTTGCCGGCTGATTCTCCTTATATAGCGAATGATGTTTTTCTTGATCATAAAAAGCAGCAGATCGTGATTATTACGGGGCCTAATATGGCCGGTAAATCCGCGCTGTTGCGCCAGACGGCTTTGATTATATTAATGGCGCAAATCGGCAGTTTTGTGCCTGCCGACAGCGCTTCGATAGGTTATGTCGACAAAATCTTTACGCGCGTCGGCGCGTCGGATAATATTTCGCTCGGTGAATCGACGTTTATGGTTGAGATGACGGAGGCGGCGGAGATACTTAATAACCTCTCTTCCCGGAGCCTTGTTTTGTTTGATGAGCTTGGACGCGGCACGAGCACGTACGACGGCATTTCTATCGCCTGGGCTATCGTTGAGTTTATACACGAAAATCCGGCTAACCGTGCGAAAACGCTTTTTGCAACGCATTATCATGAACTGAACGAAATGGAACGCTCTTTTAAACGGATAAAAAATTATAACGTTTCCGTAAAGGAGGTTGATAACCGGGTTATCTTTTTGCGCAAGCTTGTTCCCGGCGGGAGTGAACACAGTTTTGGAATTCATGTGGCTAATATGGCGGGGATGCCGAAAAGTATCGTCAAACGCGCCGATGAAATTTTGAAACAGCTCGAATCGGATAACCGCCAGAACGGATTGGTAAATAAACCGATGAAAAAACTCGCTTCGGCGGCCGAAGGTTATCAGTTAAGTTTTTTCCAGTTAGACGATCCTGTTCTAAGCCGTGTTCGCGACGAAATTGTAAATATTGATATTAATAATCTGACGCCGATGCAGGCTCTTGCCAAACTTAATGATATTAAGAAAATTATTACCGGGAAGTAGTGTTTGTCGAACGGCGTTTTTGGTGATGATATTATAGATGCAGACATGGTTTTGAATTATATTTGGATTGGTTTTATTTTAATCGCGTTCGCCGTCGCTTTGTGCCGGCTGTTTTTTGCGAACGATACGGAGGTTTTCAATCAGATTATTTCTTCTACGTTTGATTCTGCTAAAACGGGTTTTGAGGTTTCTATCGGGCTTACGGGAATCTTGTCGCTTTGGCTTGGATTGATGAAAATCGCTGAAAAATCGGGTTTGATAAATTCGTTTGCCCGTTTTGCTTCTCCGGTTTTCGGAAAGCTTTTTCCCGGTATTCCCAAAGATCATCCGGCAGCGGGTTCTATCTTTATGAATTTTTCGGCAAATATGCTGGGACTTGACAATGCCGCCACTCCTATCGGTTTGAAAGCCATGCAACAGCTTCAGAATCTCAATAATACGAAAGATACGGCTACTGACGCGATGATTATGTTTTTAAACATCAATGCGTCCGGTCTGACGATCGTTCCCATTACGATTATGATGTACCGCGCCCAGTTCGGGGCGGCTAATCCTTCCGATGTTTTTCTGCCGATAATGTTGGCTACGTTTTTTTCGACTCTGGTTGCTATTATTGCCGTTTGCCTTGTTCAGAAGATAAATTTATTTCAGAAAAGTTTAATTTTCTTTTTCGGCGCTCTTTTTGTTTTTATAGGAAGTCTTGCGTGGTTATTTTATTTACTTCCTCCGGAAAAAGTTTCTCTTTATTCTTCTTTGATTGCAAATTTACTTCTTTTCTCGATTATTTGCGGATTTTTACTTGCCGGAATCCGTAAAAAACTCAATCTTTACGACACATTCATTTTAGGGGCAAAAGAAGGCTTTCTGACGGCCGTAAAAATAATTCCATACTTGGTAGCCATCCTCGTTGCGATCGGCGTTTTCAGGGCATCTGGTGCGTTGGATTTTTTGATTGATTTAATTCGGTGGTTTGTAGCATATTGTGGTTTTGATACGTCATTTGTTGAAGCTTTGCCTACTATTTTTATGAAACCGTTAAGCGGAAGCGGCGCACGAGGCATGATGCTTGATGCAATGAAAACTTATGGCGCCGATTCTTTTGTCGCGCGTTTGTCCTGTGTTGCCCAGGGTTCGACGGACACGGTTTTTTATGTTGTAGCCGTTTATTACGGCTGTATCGGTATTCGCAATACGCGTCATACGATTCCCTGTGCGCTGATTGCCGATCTGGGTGGCGCGATTGCTGCTATTATTATGTCGTACATTTTCTTTTCCGTAATATGATATTATATAATTCGGACGATATTAAAATGCCTTGTTTTCCAAAAAGAAAAATTTCTCTTTGGATTAAACGTATTGCTGAAAAGCATCGGAAAAGGGTAGGGGAGGTCTCTTATATTTTTTGCTCAGACAGTAAGATTATGGAGATTAACAAGTCGTATTTGAATCACGACTATTATACGGATATAATTACATTTGATTATACCGAGAATGACCTTATATCCGGCGACATATTCATCAGTGTGGATACGGTTCGTTCCAATGCTGCGAAATACGGCGTCGTTTTCGATAATGAACTTTTCCGTGTTATTATTCACGGCATTCTGCATTTGTGCGGTATAGACGACAAAGCTCCCGGCGCACGTATTATTATGGAAAAACATGAAGATGACGCCTTGCGCATTTTAAATGATATCGACCTGTCGTAATTTGAATTTGAAATAAATGGCTCTATAGCGAATAGAGTGGGTAATCAAATTTCAGTTTTGCAGTCAGAAAATATATCATGTTGATGAAGTTCCTTACATTTCTATAGCCTCTGGCCATTCCTTTAACCGGCTGTATTTTACTGTTAGGAATGTGAAATAAACAGAATATAACAGTTTTGAAGCGAAATGCGATGCATTGCATCTGTACGGGAGGGCTGAAAGCCCGCAAATCATTAGCACATATTTCGACAGGCTCAATAACCATGTGGCACAGACGACATCTAACACCCGAAGCCCTGAAAGGGCGCAATCTGTTTGTCCGGCTTACGCCCTTGCAGGGCTTGGCGAATGTGATGCGTTCCATTCGCAAGGTTATTGAGCTTGTCGAAATATCAGCCCTTATGATCCTTCAAACTGTTACATGTTAAAAATTTCGCATCACTTATAGGTTGAATTTTATTTTCTTTAATTACCTTTGCGCCTGTAAATTGACATTTGGTAAATGGAATTTGATTATGATGTTTTAGTAATAGGCGCCGGTCATGCCGGTTGCGAGGCGGCAACTGCGGCGGCGAATTTAGGTTCGCAGACTTTGCTTGTTACTATGGATATGAATAAGATTGCTCAGATGAGTTGTAATCCGGCTGTTGGAGGTATTGCTAAGGGTCAGATTGTTCGTGAAATTGATGCAATGGGTGGTTATATGGGGGTTGTGACTGACAGTTCGGCTATACAGTTCAGAATGTTGAATCGCAGTAAAGGGCCTGCCATGTGGAGCCCGCGCGCCCAAAACGATCGTGTTCGGTTTATGAAGGAATGGCGCGGCGTGCTTGATCAGTTGTCGAATCTGTATATCTGGCAGGATACGGTGACCGAATTGCTCCTTGATCGGGCGGGGATGCGTGTCTTGGGAGTAAAAACGCTTCTGGGACTTGAATTTAGAGCCTCGTCGGTCGTGCTTACGAACGGAACCTTTTTAAATGGATTGATGCATGTCGGACGTGTTCGGTTTAGTGGGGGACGTATTTCCGAACCCTCTTCCCATGGAATCACGGAACAGTTGGTTTCTTTCGGTATAAAATCGAGCCGGATGAAGACCGGTACACCTGTTCGTATAGACGGTCGCAGTATTCATTTCGACGAAACGACGGAGCAGCCCGGCGAGAACGATTTTCGTAAATTTTCTTATCTGGATACGGTTTCCCGTAAACTTAAATCATTAAGTTGCTGGACTTTATATACCAATGAGGCTTGTCATGAGGTTTTGCGGAAAGGTTTGCCCGATTCGCCTTTATATAATGGGCAGATAAAAAGTATCGGACCTCGGTATTGTCCCAGTATTGAAACCAAAATTGTTACATTTGCCGATAAATCGCAGCATCAGTTGTTTCTGGAACCGGAAGGCGAATCGACGAATGAATATTATCTGAACGGTTTTTCTTCATCATTGCCTTTTGATATTCAATTGAATGCGTTGAAACAAATACCTGCTTTCCGCGATGTTCGGCTTTATCGTCCCGGGTATGCTATCGAGTATGATTTTTTTGATTCAACCCAGTTGTATCATACGCTGGAGTCAAAATATATCAAAAATCTTTTTTTCGCCGGACAGATTAATGGGACGACAGGTTATGAGGAAGCTGCCGGGCAGGGATTGGTTGCAGGTATAAATGCACACATAAACTGTCATGGCGGAAAGTCATTTGTGTTGGCGCGTGATGAATCATATATCGGCGTTTTGATTGACGATTTGGTAACGAAAGGAGTTGATGAGCCGTATCGCATGTTTACTTCGCGGGCGGAATATCGGATACTTCTTCGCCAGGATAATGCGGATATGCGCCTGACGGAGAAGTCTTACGGTTTAGGTCTTGCCGGTGAGTATCGTTATAATTTACTTAAAGAAAAACGGCAAT
>JAITDQ010000223.1 GCA_031282485.1 Tannerella sp.
CTTTTGTATGGCATCCGTGCTCAAAACCGAGGAATCGGCCACGGCGCCAAAATCAGTGATATTATATTGCCCGGCGGCAAGCCGGAATGAAAGGCAACTGCCAAGGACAAAAAAAACAAGTATTTTTTTCATTTCTTCGATGCTGTAAATTATAAAGACAAAGTGTTTTCATATTGTTTCAATCATAGATGATGAACGGCACGGAGGAAATTTATTCTCCTCCGTGCCGGTTCGGATTAATATCCGGGATTTTGCGTCAAAGCCGGATTAATATCTCTTTCGACCAGCGGAATCGGTAAAACAAGCATTTGTTCGGTTACTGTTTTGCCTTTTCTTTCGCTCAGTACGGCGGTTGCCCTTCCTGTTCGTTTCAGGTCGAACCAGCGATGAAATTCAAGCGACAGTTCTACCATCCGTTCATGTTCGACGGCAAGTGCGAGCGTTGAATATTGAGGCGGATAACCGGCTTCCCCGTAACGGGGCATCCCGGCGCGGTCGCGAACCATATTCAGGTACGAGGGATCGTCGGCAGCTTCGGCATACATCAGCAAGATGTCGGCATAACGAAGCACGATGAAATTGTTTTCACAGTAGTAAGTCCCCATATTGATCCAGACAGGGTCGAACCATTTTGCCGGGAACTTGATGTCAATCCATGTTCCGGCTCTGTTGGTGTATCCCGTGAGTATGGACAGTTCCCTTCTGGGATCACCGGGTTCAAACTCATTCCACAAATCTTCGGTTACCTGATTCAAACCATGTCCCTGTGCACTTATCGTCAGATTGTTGAACGGAGCAAAATATTCATGATAAGGACTCGCCGGAGCCGCAGGGTCGGCTTTATACTGTATTTCCAGCAAGGCTTCTTTTGAATTTTCATGTTCCAAATCCCACAGGTAAGCATAATCCGGCAAAAGTTCGTATTCATTGGAACCGATAACTTGCCACAATACATCTTTTGCAGCGCTTTTATTGCCGACCGTCAGGTACACCTTGCCAAGTATACCCAGTGCAGCGCCTTTCGTAGCCTGTCCGATCCTCGATATTTGCGATTGAAGCGGCAGATTGCCGGCTGCGAATTTCAAGTCTTCAATAATAAAATCATATACTTCCGATTCGGGCGAACGCAAGACTCCGTAACTTTCACTGACAACAACGGTTTTCTTCATCAGGGGAACATCTCCGAACAGCCTGACCAAGTTGAAGTGGTACAACGCGCGGAGGAAACGCATTTCGGCTTCATAGCCGGTTTTCAGTTTCTCGCCGAGCGACGAAGCCCGGAGCTTTTCAATCACGGTATTGACGATCATTAAATTGTTGTATTCATCCTGCCATACCTGAAGTACAACCGTGTTTGCCGGAAGCAGGCTGTAATTTTTAAACGCTTGGAAGGATGCCGCATCCAGCATCACATCGTATACCGTTCCTTCGTCCGACATTTGTTCGCTACAGAATCCGGCTCCGCTTTCCGGGCCATATTCCGTATAAAGCGTTGCATAGGCGGCGACAACAGCCGTTTCGAAATCCTTTTCCGTCTTGTAATAGTTCACCTCGTTTGCATTCGAAATCGGCGACAGTTCCAGAAAACTGTCCGAACATGACCAAAGAACCGTCCCGAGGAGAATGATTCCCGTATAATATTTTACTAATCTTAATGTATTCATATCTGATAAAGTTAAAATCCTAAATTAATTCCTAAAGTAACAGTTCTCGGTATAGGGTGAGCGCCGAAATCCATGCCACTCATCAGTGCGCTTGAGTAAGTGCTGTTTTCAGGGTCATATCCGAGATATTTGGAGAAAACGTACACATTATCCACATTCAGATAAAGCCGGAGCGCCGACAGATTGAATGTGGAAAGCGTTTCAGGGGCAAACGTGTACCCAAGCCTTATGTTGGCGATTCTGAGATAAGAGCCGTCTTCTATAAAAAATGTAGAGGACTGCGTCTGCAAACCCGGATAGCTTTTGTAGGGCTTGAACGTCACCCCGTCGCCCGGTTCGGCTTCCGACCGCCAATAACCGGCAACCGCTTTGTACACATTCCGCCCGTCGTTATACCGTTTGGAATAACGGGTTTCCTGATTTGCGATCTCATTTCCGTATGAACCCTGCAACAGGATACTCATATCAAAATTCCCGAACGAAAAAGTATTAGTCATACCATACGTGAAATCCGGCTGCGGATTACCGATGATCGTACGGTCGTTTTCGTCGATTTTACCGTTCCCGTCCACATCGCGTACTTTCGGGTCGCCGGGCGTGGTGCTTGAGTGATGCGGATAAGCGTCTATTTCCTGCTGATTCTTGAATATGCCGTCGAAGACGTATCCGTAGAAATTGCCTGTGGGTTGTCCCACTTCATATTTGGAAATCACATCCCATTCGGTAATGAGCATCGGAGCGTCATTAGGACCCGTACTTAGCACCCTGTTCCTGTTCAGCGACAGGTTCAAATCGGTCGTCCACCGGAAAGCGCCTGTAAGATTTCGGGATGTGAGTAAAAATTCAAATCCCTGATTCTGCACTTTCCCGATATTGGTCAATTGCCGCGTAAAGCCTGTTATGGCCGGCACGGGCACGTTCAGCAGCAAGTCGTTCGTTCGCGAATGGTAATAATCGGCTTCCGCGTAAATCCGGTTATTGAACAGTCCGGCGTTAAACCCGAAGTCGAACTGTCCGGTTTTTTCCCACCGCAGCGACGGGTTCGAAGTAGTTCCGGGATACAATCCCCTTTGGACATTTGACCCCCATATATACTGTTGTGAAGATAATAAGGCGATTGACCCGTAGTTGGGAATCTGGTTGTTACCCGTTACGCCGTAGCTGGCTCTCAGTTTCAAGGATGAAAGCCATTCGACGTTTCGCAGCCAACTTTCTTCGGATACCTTCCATGCCAGGGAAGCGGAAGGGAAATATCCCCATTTACTGTCCGTCCCGAAGCGTGAACTGCCGTCTCTGCGGATAGTAGCGGTGAGCAGGTATTTGTTTTTGAAAGAGTAATTTATACGCGCAATTTGGGATAAAAGGCTCCACTCCTGTTCTTCGCTGACGCTCGATGTCGGCGAACCGGCATTCAACGTGTGCACCAAATCATTCGGGAAACCCTGGGAAGTCTGTTCCGTGCTTTCGTAATGATTTTTTTGTGCGGTATAACCGACCAGTGCATTGACGGCATGCTCGCCGAAGGTATTGACATACGAAAGCGTATTCTCGGATATCCAATTGTCGGTCTGGTTGGTAGCGATAGTGGCTTCCGCAATCCTCCAGCCGGAATAGCCCCAGTTTTCGCCTTCGTTCCGGTAGTAACCCGATCGGTTGGTGCCGTATGTGCCGCTAAGTGAAGTTTTGAAGGTGAAATGCGTAAGGAACAAATATTCTACATAGCCTGCCGCCAGTATGTTAAGCCGCCTGCCGTAGTTGTCGGCTTCCCGGGTAAGCGCATACGGATGCCATAACTGTAAATTGTAGACGGCAAACCTGTTCCATTCCGAATTGGGGTCGCGGAATCCCAATGTTCCGACTTCATTATAGATCGGGAAGATCGGATCATTTTGTATGGCAAGGCTCACCACGTCCGATTTGCCCGCCGTCCCGTATATCCGGTCATTGATTCCGGAAAAGGAGATGTTCGCTCCCATTTTAATGTGGTCGGTGGCTTGGTAGTTTACATTCGAACGCACGGTGAACCGCCGGTATTTGGAACGGTCTACCACTCCTTCCTGCGAAAGGTAATTCCCCGAAAGCAAATAATTCATCCTGCCCGTACCTCCCGTCAACGAGATGCGGAAATTGTCGCTGTTGGCCGTCTGGAAAGCGACATCCTGCCAGTCGGTCGTTTCGAATTTACCCGGGTCATCCAGAAATTCCCGGGGTATCCGCAGGTTGGACGGCCTTGCACTCTGCGGATCATTGATGCTGCCGCCGTTCTTTATCCATTCATTGTTATGGGCGTCAACCCAGAAACGGATAAATTCCTGCGAGTTCATCATCTCCACTTTCCTTGCAACCTGTTGCAGTCCCCTTTCGTATCCGACGTCGATTCTCGGTTTGCCTTCCTTCCCGGATTTGGTAGTGATAATGACCACGCCGTTCGCGCCCCTGGAGCCGTAAATGGCTGCGGACGAAGCATCTTTCAATATCTCTATCGATTCCACATCCTGCGGGTTAATAGCGCTCAACGGATTCATGCTGTTGGCCGGGATGTTTGTGCTTGCCGTGATAGACGTCGGCATGTAATCGTCGATCGGGATGCCGTCAATCACGTACAGCGGCGAAACGCCGGCGTTAATCGTGGACGTACCCCTGATTTTAATGGTAGGAGCAAATCCCGGGGCGCCCTGCGTCTGTTGGATTTGCACGCCGGCAACCTGTCCGGCAAGCGACGAAATCACATTCGCATTGGAACGTTCCTTGAGCTGCTCGGCTGTGACGGACGACACGGCGCCGGTCAAGTCGCTTTTCTTCACCGTCCCGTAGCCTACGACTACGACTTCCTCCAGGATTTCGGCATCTTCTTTCAACAGGACGTCCAGCGTCGTCTGGTTCGTAATCGTGATCTCCTGCGTCACGTAGCCGACATAGGATATTTTAATGACAGCGTTGTCGGGGACGTTGGAGAGGGAAAACCTCCCCTCCGCATCGGTAACGGTGCCGTTCGTCGTGCCGCTGACGACGATATTGGCGCCGGCAACAGGGCCGGTTTCATCCCTGACGACGCCGGTGAGCGTGCGGGTCTGCTGCCCGGCAACGGGCAGGAACGACTCCGCGGCCGTTTCCTCTTTGGAAATGATAATCTGGCGGTCGGAAATGTAATACCGGTTATTCGTGCCGGCAAAGAGTTGGTCGAGAATCGTTTCTATTTTTCCGTCGTGCACACGGATGGAAACTTTCCTGTCGAGGTCAATCGAATTGTCTAAATAAAAGAAAATAAATTCGCTTTTCTGTTCTATTTCACGGATAACATCCTTTAATGTACAGTTGTCATACGCTATCGTAAGGGAAACTTCCTGTGAGTACGATTTGCTTGCAAAACAAGTAACTATCCCCGTCAGAACAAATAACAGGCAACACTTCATAATACGCAATAACTTTTTTTTGGCTTTTTGGAAGCCGTAAATCTCAATATTTTTCATACTTTTGTTGATGATTTATGTTAGTAATAATTTTTTCGTACTGATTTTAAATCGCAGGCCGGATGATATTCGCAGTATTGTCCGGCCGTTTTTCATGTCTTAATTAACTGTTTTTCATGGATCCATAACATTCGTTTTTTTAGGGTTTAACTTCTATTTTATATGTATTCTCACCTGTTTTCATAACGATTACAGGAGCGGTTTTTTCGAGGATGCGCAGGACTTCGGCCAAGTCTTCCTTCAGGTCAAACTTCCCGCTGCAGGTAAGGCTGTCGATTTTTTCATTCCACAGGAACGTGATGCCGTAGTATCCGGCCAGTTTGCCGAGCACTTCGCTTAGCTGCTGTTGCCGGAAAGGATAGTAGCCGTCTTTCCACGCGATATGGTCTGCCACGTCTACGGACATAACGGCCGACCGGCTTGTCCGGCTGTCGTACGAAAACATCTGGTTAGGGGCGAGGACGTTCCGGCTTCCGTTCGTCTCTACTTCTATCTTCCCGCTGACGAGGACGACTTCCATACCGGTTTCATCTTCATAAGCTTTCACGTTGAACGTCGTGCCGAGGACTTTCACGTCCATACCGGCCGTCTTCACGATGAAGGGGCGTTTTTCGTCCTCCGCCACGTCGAGGTATATTTCGCCTTCAACGAAGATTTCCCGCCGGCGTTTTTCGAACGTTACGGGATAGATAATTCGCGAGCCGGAGTTAATCCATACGCGCGTGCCGTCGTTGAACGTGATCGTGGAGCGTTTGCCCGGCGGTACGGTCAGCCGGTTGTAGGCCGTTTCTTCGCTTTCCGTTTCTTCTTCGATAATCCGGCCGTCGTTGAGGCTGATGCGTCCGGCTTCGTTGTAGTCGACCTGCGTATCCTTCCCGTCGATCGTGATTTTCCGGTCGTCGGAGAGGACGAGCTGTACCTGTCCTGTATCGCCGTCCGCCCGCTGCTCGAATGATGTCATTAGCGCCCGATAGTCCGTTTTGTCCCGCTGCTGTGCGAAGCGGACGTACCATCCGGCAGCAAGCAGGAGGCAGACGGCGGCAGCTACACCCGTGGATATGCCGAAATAACGGACGTATCGCCGGTCATATCGCCGGTTTTTCCGGTCAATTTTTTCCCGGAGCGCTTCGATATGTTCCTGCGAGATGCTCTTTTCCGCGCTGCAACCCTGCCTGACGCCGTGCAACATCGCTCGTGCGACGTCCATCTCCGCAGCCAGTGCAGGTGATCCGTCGCGCAGGCGATTCCAAAAAGCCTCGCTTTCCGTCGTCGGATGCAGTTCCGAGCGCAGGAAACAATCATCCTGTAACAGTTCCTCGGCCGTATATTTCGTGTAATTTGTATTCATTTCCGTTTGTCTGTTTATGGGGAGGATACGGGAGACGCATTTTTCTACTCATCAAACGGAGATTTTTTTTCAAATAATTTGTCGTCGGCGAATAATCGGGCAAATAAATATTCCGGTTTCTTCAATTTCGCGCATCAAAATGTTCTCTGATTTTCCGAAGAGTACGCTGCAGGAGGTTTTGTGCGGACTGGTAATTCAGCGTCATCAGGTTGCAGATTTCATCCCACTGCAGTTCTTTTATGAAACGGTAATAGATGATTTCCTTCTGGCGGGGACTGAGTATGGAAAGGATTTTTTTGACTAACTTCCGTTGATGCATATCCTGTTCGCGGTCGATATATTCATCTTCGACGGTCGGCTCAAGCAGGAACGG
>JAITDQ010000279.1 GCA_031282485.1 Tannerella sp.
GTTGTTTGTCAATGTCCAACGGTTATTTCTTCCGTGAATTTTCCCAAACGTATATATTTCCCGTACATTTCACGGTATATTTTTGCATTTTCTTCGTTTGGCGTATATTCTTTTGCAAAACCGGAAGTCATCGCTTTCTGTGCATCTTCCACTTTCGGATAAATACCTGCGGCTGTGGCGGCAAACATGGCGGCGCCAAGCGCACATGCTTGGTCGGTACTGCAAACTTTGATAGGCATGTTGAGCACATCGCTCAGCGTCTGCATGACAAACGGCGATTTCAGGGCGATGCCTCCGATACCGGTTACGTTGTCAATGCGGATGCCTTCGCTGATAAAACGTTCGACGATGGCGAGCGAGCCGAATGCGGTAGCTTCGACAAGCGCGCGGAAAATGTGAGGCGCGGAACTTCCCAGCGTAAGTCCGTCGATCGTTCCCGTGAGCAGCTGGTTGGCGTCGGGCGTACGTCTTCCGTTCATCCAGTCTGTTGCTATAACGGCGCTTTCGTTGAGGGGTATTTTTTCGGCTTCTTCCGTCAGGGCGGGGATTATCTTCCGGCATGCCTCGTCGATGAGTTTTGCTTTTGTTGCCTCGTCGACAGTCGTTGTCTCCGATAGAATCTTTTTAAGCGGAAATTCCAGCACGCGCTTAAACCATGCATAGATGTCCCCGAAGCCCGACTGTCCGGCTTCAAGGCCGATCATGCCGGGGATAACGGAGCCGTCGACCTGTCCGCATATTCCTTTAATCAGTTTGTCGCCTATTTCGTCATAGCTTGCGACCATTACATCGCAGGTTGACGTTCCGATAATGCGAACAAGCGTGTTTGGCGTAATGCCTGCGCCGACCGCACCCATGTGACAGTCGAATGCGCCTCCCGCTACAACGACGTTCGTGGACAGTCCAAGCCGTGAAGCCCATTCCGGCGAAAGGTTGCCGACGGGTTTGTCTGCCGTTTCCGTTTTTTCAAACAGTCTGTCGCGAAATCCTTTGAGTAACGGGTCGAGTTCGGTCAGGAAATCTTCGCCGGGCAGTCCGCCCCAGCTTTCGTGCCACATCGCTTTATGCCCGTTGGCGCAACGGCTGCGGACGATGTCTTTCGCTGTTTTTACTCCCGTGATAAGCGCAGGCAACCATTCGCAGTATTCGACGATAGAGCAGGCTTTTTCGCGAACGGCTTTGTCTTCGCGCAACACGTGCAGCGCTTTTGACCAGAACCATTCCGACGAATAGATGCCGCCTTCGTATGCGGTGTAGTCAATATCCCACGTTTTGCACAGTTTATTTATTTCCGCCGCTTCCTTCACGGCGGTGTGGTCTTTCCAGAGAACGAACATTGCGTTCGGATTCTCCGCAAATTCGGGTAACAGCGCTAAGGGTGTTCCCGTTGCATCTGTAAATGCAGGCGTGCTCCCGGTTGTGTCGAAGGCTATGCCGGCAATCCGGGCGGCTGTTCCTTCGGGGCATTGCGACAGCGCTTCTCTTACGGTGGCCTCAAGTACGTCGATATAATCCTGCGGATGCTGACGATATTGATTTATCGAAGGGTTGCAATATTTTCCTTCCGACCAGCGCGGATAGTTTCGTACCGCCGAAGCGATGATTTCCCCGTTTCCCGCATTTACAATAAGAGCGCGGGCGGAGTCTGTGCCATAGTCAAGTCCGATTACATACTTCATGTGAATTAAAAATTAAAAATTAAGAATTAAAAGATTTATCATAATCAACAATCAACGTTTTTCTTTGCAATCGGTTTACACGCTTTTTGCAAGTTTATTTTTGTCAGGGCGCTGATTATTTACTTGATTTTCGATATTATTTATTTTTTCTATGGTCGAAATCGGCGTTTCTACTCCATAGAAAAGTTCGTTTGCCTTATAACCCAAAAATTCAACATATTTGGTGATTAAATCATAAATGTGCCGTACATAATCCACATGAATTTTCCCCCTGTGATTGAAACAAAGCGGTTCATGATGGGCGATGCGATTTCTGAATAATCGAAAAATGTTTTATCTTTGTGCCGTAATACCCTGTTGTCCCTGCATTAGCATACTTCAGGGTTTTGTTTTTTACGGCAAAGGTATATCTTTTTTTCAATCAATGTCCGTTTTCTTGTTATAAAATGTGTAAACCAATAAGTCAAAGAACATTTTTAAATCAACAGTCTAAAATCAGGATAACGCTTTATTTAAAAGGTAATACATTTCGTTGTTGCGGATATCCTGTTTGAAACTGCGAAGGGTCGTGTTGTTGTCGATAATCAGCAGTTCGATGTCTGCTATTTCGGCATAGTCTTCGATATGTTCGACGGTCAGGGCGTACGAGAAACTCGAATGGTGCGTGCCGCCGGCTAAAATCCAGGCTCCGGCGCCGACCTCAAAATTGGGTTGCGGTTTCCAGAGGGCGCAGGCTACCGGCAGTTTCGGCAACGGTTGCGGCTCGATGACGTCTACCCGGTTTACAATCATGCGGAAACGGTTGCCCATATCCACGATTGTTGCGGCAATCCCCGTTCCCGGATGCGCCTGAAATACCAGCCGGGCACACGTTCCCGCATCGCCGATACCCAGAAAATGTACTTCGATACGCGGTTTGCCGGCCGCTATTTCGGGGTTGATTTCGAGCATGTGCGCTTGCAGGATGGAACTGTCGTTGCCGGCAAAGTTCAGCGTATAGTCTTCGAGGAATGACTGTCCGCCGGGCAAACCCTGTCCCATTACCCACATTGTGCGAACTAAAGCGGCGGTTTTCCAGTCGCCTTCGGCGCCGAAACCGTATCCTTCGGCCATCAGGCGCTGGGAGGCGAATCCCATCAACTGCGTCATGCCTTCGAGTTCGTCGAAACTTGTGGTGAAGGCTTTCGCTCCTCTGTCTTCGAGGAAACGGCGCAATCCGATTTCCTGAGCGGCGGCGTTGCGGACGTGCCGGTGTTTTTCCGCGCCTTTCCGGCAGTCGCCGGCAAAGTCGTAGAGCTGTTCGTATTCGGCAATCAGGGCGTCGATTTCGCTTTCCGTCACGGCGTTTACGTAGGGGACTAATTTTGCAATCGGTGCGTTGTCCACATGATAGCCTAAGCGTATTTCGGCTTCGACCTTGTCGCCGTCGGTCACGGCTACGTTGTTCATATTGTCGCCGAAACGGATGATACGCATGTTCTGTGCATCCGTCCATGCGGCGGCAACGCGCATCCATACGGCGATTTTTTCCTGTGTGGAGCGGTCTTTCCAGTAACCGACCACCACCTTGCGCGGTTTACGCAGACGGCTTGTGATGTGTCCGAACTCGCGGTCGCCGTGCGCCGACTGGTTCAGGTTCATGAAATCCATGTCGATTTCGCCCCACGGGATTGTTTCGTTGTACTGCGTATGCAGGTGCAACAGGGGTTTTTTGTAATCTTTCAAGCCGTGAATCCACATCTTGGCGGGCGAAAAGGTGTGCATCCATGCAATTACGCCGATACATTTCCCGTCGTTGTTCGCGTCGGCAAAGGTTTTCGACACTTCTGCCGACGAATTAACCGTTCCTTTATAAATGACTTTCACCGGTAATGTCCCGGCGCCGTTCAATCCCTTGACAATCTCGTTGGAATGAGCGTCAACGGCTATTACTGCGTCGCCGCCATACAAAAGCTGCGCTCCCGTAATAAACCATACTTCATAATTTTTAAATGCTTCCATAATTTTATTGTTAAATTAATTTACCGATATTTCTATTTATTGCCCGTAATAAGCGTTCGGGCCGTGTTTGCGACTAAAGTGTTTTTCGATAAGAAGAGGATTCATTGTTAGATTCGGGTTAATCCCGTATGCGATATAAGCCATTTTGGCTATCTGCTCCAGGACGACGGCATTGTGAACGGCTTCGTGTGCATCTTTTCCCCACGAAAACGGGCCGTGATTTTTCACTAAAACTCCCGGCGTATGCGACGGATTCAATCCTTCGAAGCGTTTTATGATAACATTTCCCGTTTCAAGTTCGTAAGCGCCGTTCACCTCCGCTTCGGTCATATCGCCGGTACAGGGGATTGCGTCGTGGAAATAGTCGGCGTGTGTCGTGCCGATGTTTGGAATATCGCATCCGGCCTGCGCCCATGCCGTGGCATAAGTAGAGTGGGTGTGGACAATGCCGCCCGTTTCGGGAAAAGCTTTATACAATGCAATGTGCGTAGGGGTGTCGGACGAGGGTTTCAGATGTCCCTCGACAACGTGCCCTTCCAGGTCGGTTACGACAATGTCTCCGGCTTTCATACGGTCGTACGATACGCCGCCTGGTTTTATGGCAACTAATCCCGACGCACGATCGATCGCGGATACATTGCCCCACGTGAAAATGACTAATCCGTGTTTTACCAAATCGAGGTTGGCACGGAAAACCTCTTCTTTTAATGATTCCAGCATAGTTTACTTACAGTTTAAATTTCCCGGTTTTCCGGTATATGTCACTGTTCATCCTGTACAGACGGGCGCCGCGTTTGGAGCCTGTTTTGTCGATGAAGTCGGTGTTCTCAATAAATTCCATTGTGGCGACGCGTTTGCGGAAATTCCGCTTGTCCATCGTTTCCCCGTATATGGCTTCGTAAAGCGTCTGTAATTGCGTCAGCGTGAATAATTCGGGCAGCAGGTTGAATCCGATAGGATTGACGCTTGCTTTCTGTTTCATCATATTACGCGCTTTATCAACCATTTCCTGATGGTCAAAGATGAGTTCGGGCAACTCATTTATATCCGTCCAGAACGCATTGTGACTCCTGACTAATTCTTTATCATAGTCATCAATATTGATCAGTGCATAATAGGCGACAGATATGACACGCTCTCCCGGATCGCGTTCAATTTCGCCGAAAGCGCCGACCTGCTCCATGTAAACATTGTCAAGCCCGGTCAACTCACGCAGCACGCGTTTGGCGGCATCGTCGGCGCTCTCATCCTTTTGAACAAATCCCCCCATCAAAGACCACATCCCTTTTGAAGGCTCGAAATTACGTTTCAATAAAAGAAGGCTTAACCTTCCCTTCTGAAACCCGAAGATTATGCAGTCGATGCCTACATAAAACTTCGGATGTTCACGATAAAAATTACGTTTGGGCATATTCGTTTTTTTATTACCAGAAATATATGTAGAACGCAACCGTTATGCCGAGAATGATGCATGTATGCATAATATCCCAGTGATTCCAGCTTGCACGCGTTTCGGCGAGCTGTTCCTTTGTTGAGGTGCCGAAAACGAGGCCTTGTATTTTTTCCGGGGAAGGGGCTTTCGTAAAGATACTTACGGCGATGATAACGAGGATGCAGAACAGTAACATCCAGCCGCAGAAGAACAGCCAGTTCACGTCATAGAAGATGTATTTGAATAAGTTTTCGTCCGGCGAAACGGCTGAACTGTAATATATTTTAGCTCCTAAACGGGTCAGTCCGACAACCATACCGGCAATCAATCCCCACATACCGCCTTTTGCACTTGTCCGTTTCCATGTTATACCCAGCAAAAATGCGGCGGCAATACCCGGCGCGAGCACCGACTGTACATCCTGCAGATAAGCGTACAGCACATCGCCTACGCCGCGCATTATGGGTATCCACAGTATACCGGAGATAACGATAACCACCGTCGCAATCTGACCGATGACAACTAATTTTTTCTCCGGCGTTTTCGGTCTGAAACGTTTGTAAAAATCAATGGTGAACAGCATGGCGGACGAGTTGAACAGGGAAGCCAGCGAACTCATCAGGGCGGCGAGTATGCCGCAGACAACCAATCCTTTTATCCCGGCAGGGAGTAATTTCTCGACTAATGCGGGGAAAGCCGCATCGGCATTAGGCGTTCCATTTTCCGTGAGCGGCAGGAACGCGCCGGTTTTTTGATGAAGGGCAAAAGCGATCATTCCGGGAATCAAAAACAGGAATACGGGCAGCAATTTCAGGTAGGCGCCAAATATGGAACCTCGACGGGATTCGGTCTGGTTTTTACCCGAAAGAACGCGTTGAACGATATACTGGTCGGTGCACCAATACCAGAATCCGATGATAGCCGAGCCAATCAGCGCTCCCAGCCACGGGAAATTCGTGTCTCCGTTATTTCGAATCAGGTTAGCCATCGAATCGCCATATTCATTAACGGGCGTAGCGCCGACAATTTTTATCATTTCGTCCCACCCGCCAAGTTCTTTAAATCCGAGAATGAGGATGATAAGCGAGCCTAACAGGAGGATAGGTGTCTGGAGGACGGACGTGTAAAGGACGGATTTCATACCGCCCAGTATCGTGTAAATCGCCGTGATTACAACAAGTCCTATGGCGGCGATCCAGAAGAAATCTATCCCCCACAGTTCTTTTATTCCGAAAGCCTGCTGGAATACCAGTCCTCCGGCATAAACCGTCACGGCAACTTTCGTTAACACATAACTGATCAATGAAATCACGGATAAGATCGTCCTTGACTGGGGATTGTACCGGCGTTCCAGAAATTCCGGCATGGTATAAACCATACTTCGTGAATAGAAGGGGACGAAAACCCATCCTAAAATAAGAATTATCCATCCCTGAATTTCCCAATGCGCCATAGCCATTCCGCTGGAAGCTCCGGCTCCGGCCAGTCCAATCAAATGTTCCGAACCGATGTTCGATGCAAAAATTGACGCGCCGATAGCGATCCATGTCGCATCGCGTCCTCCGAGAAAATAATCGGCGGAATCGTTATGTTTTTGCTTCATAACCCACAAAATAATACCAATCAATGCGAGGGAGAATACCCCGATAACAATCCAATCTAATGTTTCCACTGTACCTTAAACTTTTAAAGATTAATACTGATTTTTCAAATTTGGTGTAAAAGTAACACTTAATTAAATCGGATGTATACAAAAATAACATGTTATACAACATAAAATGCCCGTATATGCGGTTTTTTATGTTGTATAACATGTAATTTGCGCTTTTTCCGGCGGGATGAAATGAATAAACGATAAAATAAATCCCGTTCAAATATTTTATTTTGATTCCAAAATGCACTATATTTGCAGCATAATAGAAACAAAACAGACAAAAATGACCTTTTTGGAATTTAAGGATAAGATGTTTGATCTGGCATGCTTCAATATCTATCAGGTATATGCATGGCAATCCGATTTTGACCGTAACAACCTCACCCGATGGCTGAAGAAAGGGTATCTCGTCCGGTTACGACAGGGATATTTTGCATTTTCGGAATACAGGAACAGGCCGGATTATTCTCTTTATTTTGCCAATCGAATTTATCGCCCGTCCTATATCAGCCTGCATACGGCGTTGGCGTTTTACGGGATGATACCGGAGGCGATCGTGCAAATTACCGGTGTAACATCCTTGAAAACAGCGTCATTTCGCAATGACTTTGGCGAATACTCCTACCATAATATCAAAGAAAACCTGATGTTCGGATACGAGCTAAAACCCATGACAGACAGCCGTACCATACAGTTTGCCACACCCGAAAAGGCATTGCTTGATTTGCTGTACCTGTATCCGTTTTACGATAGCGAGCAGGAATTGGAAGATTTACGTTTGGATGAGGCTTATTTGCACGATGATTTGAATAAGAATTTGCTGGCGGATTATTGTGTCGGGTTTCAAAGCAAGGCGCTTGACTGTCGGGTAAAATTGCTTTTTAAAACTTATGACTTATGATACAAATTGAACAGATAAGGAATTATTTCCCGGCTCAAATCCGCGAAAACTCAATCTTCGATAAACATATACTGAAAGAGTATTTACAACTGATGATTCTGGATCACCTTTCTTCCACACCATGTCACAGGGTTTAAGAGTTAATAATTCAGTAATTCAACTTTCGCAAGTGTCTGAACTTGCTGATTTATAATAAAAAAGGTAGCATAATATTTTGATAAGTCACAGGTTTTTAGTAACTTTGTGTCGCCAAACAAAAAAAAATAATTATGCTACGACACAAAAGTACAACAATAATTTCGGAACTCAAAAATTATTTCAGTTCAAACGAAAAATCAATACAAACTCTTTTCACGGTGTTACGTTCCCTGAGAA